>NZ_JACDCU010000452.1 GCF_013817365.1 Methylibium sp.
GGAGAGGGCGGGAGAGGGCGGGAGGGGGTGAGGGTGAGGCCGCTCAACCGTGGTACGCCGTCTCTCCGTGCGAGGTGATGTCCAGCCCCTCGCGCTCGGCCTCTTCCGGCACGCGCAGCCCGACCACCATGTCGACGATCTTGTAGGCGACGAAGGCCACCACCGCCGACCACGCGATCGTGATGAGCACGCCCTCGGCCTGGATCAGCATCTGGCTGGCGATCGAGTAGTCGTCGCCCTTCACCCCGCCCAGCGAGCCGGCCGAGAACACACCGGTGAGCAGCGCGCCGAGGATGCCGCCCACGCCGTGCACACCGAACACGTCGAGCGAGTCGTCGGCACCGAGCATGCGCTTGAGGCCGTTGACGCCCCACAGGCAAACAAAGCCGGCCGCGGCGCCGATGACGATGCCGCCCATCGGGCCCACTGTGCCGCAGGCCGGGGTGATGGCCACCAGACCGGCGACCGCACCGGAGGCCGCGCCCAGCATCGAGGCCTTGCCCTTGGTCATCGCTTCGCCCACGCACCAGGCCAGCACCGCGGCGGCCGTGGCAAACAAGGTGTTGATGAAGGCCAGGGCCGCGCCGCTGTTGGCTTCCAAATTGGAGCCCGCGTTGAAACCGAACCAGCCGATCCACAACATGCAGGCCCCGACCATCGTCAGGGTCAGCGAATGCGGCGTCATCGATTCCCGGCCGTAGCCCAGCCGCTTGCCCAGCACGTAGGCACCGACCAGGCCGGCCACGCCGGCGTTGATGTGCACCACCGTGCCGCCCGCGAAGTCGAGCGCGCCCTTGTCGAACAGATAGCCGCCGGCACCCCAGACCATGTGCGCGATCGGGATGTAGCAGAAGGTGAACCACAGCACCGAGAACAGCAGCACGCCGGCGAACTTGATGCGCTCGGCAAAGGAGCCGACGATCAGCGCGCAGGTGAGTCCCGCGAAGGTCGCCTGAAAGGCGATGAACACGTACTCGGGCAGCTTGGCCTCGGCCGTGAAGGTGTCGGCCAGGCTGTCGGGCGTGACGCCGGCGAGGAACAGCTTGTCGAGCCCCGCGACGATCAGTCCTTCGCCGCCGAAAGTCAGGCTGTAGCCGTAAACGGCCCACAGCACGGCGATCAGCGAGAACACCACCGTCACCTGCATCAGCACCGACAGCATGTTCTTGCTGCGCACGAGGCCGCCGTAGAAGAGCGCGAGGCCGGGCAGGGCCATGAAGACGACGAGCAGGGTGGCCGTCATCATCCAGGCGACGTCGCCCTTGTTCACCGTGGGCGTGGCCGCGGTATCCGCTGCGGCAGGTGCCGCGGCTTGCATGGCGGCCGAGGCGGCTTCCGCAGCCATCGGGGCCGATGTGGCGTCCTGCGCCCAGGCGGCGCCGGCAAAGCCGAACACCGCGAGCCCCAGCGCAAGGGAAGCAATCAGTTTTCTCATCATGGCTGTCTCGTTGTGAATGGGGGTCGCTTAGAGGGCGTCCTTGCCGGTTTCGCCGGTGCGGATGCGGATCACCTGCTCGAGGTCGGTGAGGAACACCTTGCCATCGCCGATCTTGCCGGTGCGCGCCGACGCCTCGATGGCCTCGATCACGCGCTCGACGATGGCGTCGTCGACGGCGGCCTCGATCTTGACCTTGGGCAGAAAATCGACGACGTACTCCGCGCCGCGGTACAGCTCGGTGTGGCCCTTCTGGCGGCCGAAGCCCTTGACTTCGGTCACGGTGATGCCTTGCACGCCGATGGCGCTCAAGGCCTCACGCACTTCGTCGAGCTTGAAGGGCTTGACGATCGCGGTCACCATCTTCATGGCAGTCTCCTTGGGTTGATGGTGGCGCTCAGAACGCCTTGCTGAGAGAGATGACGCCGGTCCCGTCGCTGATGTTGCGGTTGGGCCGGGAGCCGGCGAGATCGCGGTTGGTGCCGATGTAGGCCAGGCCGAACACGAAGCCGCCGGTCGTGGTGTAGGTCGCACCGAGCTTGTAGTCGGTGATTGAATCCTCGGTGCCGGTGCTGCCGATCTCGACGACCTTGGCGTCGCCCCGGAGCGACTGGTAGCCGACGTGCGCGTTGACGCCGAAACCACTGCCCAGGTCGTAGTTGAAGCCGAGGTCGAGGTAGGCGGAGCCGTCCGAATCGTCGAAGCCGAAGAAGTCGGTGACCGCGTAGAAGTATTTGGCCGAGACGGGCCCGTAGCTCAGGCCCAGGTAGACCTCGGTGTTGTCGATCTTCGGGTCGCTGCCCGGGTAGTAGTAAGTCAGCACGCCGACGTCGTAGCCGAGTGTTCCGGCTGTACCCTTGAAGCCGCCGTAGAAATCCATCTCAAGGTTGGAGCCGGCAAAGAAGCCGCTGTCGATGTTGGAGTTCCAGTTGCCGAGGTAGAAGCCCGAGCTGTGGGCGATGTCGAAGCCCCCCTGAAAGGCCGGGTCCTTGTTGGTCTGCGAGATGCCGCGGAAGCGGTAGTCGCTGTACAGGCCGGCATTGCCCGTGACGCTCCAGTCCGACGCCGCGCCCTGGGCCATGACCGGCACCGACGCCGCCATGGAGCACACCGCCAACACCCCCGCCGCAAACTTGATCTTGATCATGGTCATTTCCTGTTTGATGGTTCGTATCGAGCCCGCGAGGCAATTCGCAGGTTCTGTGCCATGCGCCATGACAGGGAGCCAGGATCGATTGCGGGGCACAGCGCCGTGCGCACGCCCCAAAGGCGGGATAAAACCGTCTTCAGCACCAGCGCAGTGCGCGCCGGGCACCACCCGAGGAGGGATCGCCGGTGGATCAGGCCGATGCCATGATCGCCCGCCCATGACCCTTGCCATCGTTCACAGCCGAGCCCTCGACGGGCTGGCCGCCCCCGCCGTCACCGCGAGGTGCACCTCGCCAACGGACTGCCGAGCTTCACGCTGGTGGGCTTGGCCGACACCGAGGTCAAGGAAGCCCGCGAGCGCGTGCGCGCCGCACTGCTCAACAGCGGGCTGGAGTTCCCGCACAACAAGCGCATCACGGTCAACCTGGCGCCGGCCGACCTGCCCAAGGAATCGGGCCGCTTCGACCTGCCGATCGCACTGGGCATCCTGGCGGCAAGCGGGCAGATCGACGCCGCCCGGCTCGAGCACTTCGAGTTCGCCGGCGAACTCTCGCTGTCAGGAGACC
>NZ_JACDCU010000099.1 GCF_013817365.1 Methylibium sp.
GGGCCCATGCTAGCGTTTGCCCACTGCAGCTCCGGCCGACTTCACCAGCCGCCTCCCTCTCTTGGGGGAGGATTCGAAAAGACCCCTTCTGCAAGAATCCTTCGGCACTCGAAGAGGCTCCAATGCTTGCTGGCGATTGGTTCACCATCCATTTCCCCACCGTCCTGATGCTGTCGGCGCTGGTCATGGGCTCGGCCGCCGCCCTCATGAGTTTTTTCGGCGCCAACCAGCGCGTTTACCGGGGCTATGGATGGTGGGTGGCGGCGATGTGGCTCGCGGCGGCCGGCGGCGCGTTGGAGTGGCTGCGACCGGTATGGCCGGGCGCAGTGGTCGGTGCCAACCTGCTCGTACTGGCGTGGCCCGTGCTGGTCGTGACCGGCCTGCGGCGCTTCTACAACCGGGACCGTCTGCCTGCATCCGGCGCGGTAGACCTTCTGGCCCTGGGCCTGTGCTACCTGCCCTGGTTGGCGGCCTGGGCCAGCCCGGCTTTGCAACTCGGGCGCTCGATCACCTTCGCGGCAGCCTTGCTGGCCCTGCACCTGTACGCCGCCTGGTTCATTGCACGCCTGGAGGACGTCGGTAGCAGCCGAACGCTCAAGGCGCTGGCCCTCGTGATGATTGCGCAGGCGCTGGTGCCGCTGCTGGCCGCAGCGCAGCCGCTGATGACGGGCGCAGTCGCCGTGCCGGGCCATACTTTGCTCACACCGTGGGTGGTCCTGTCGACCATGGTGGCGATGTTGTTCACCGTGCACCTGTGTCTCGTGCTGACCCACGAGCGCACGGAACGCGACCTGCGCGAAACGCAGCGCCAGCTCCGCATACTCGCCGACATCGACATGCTCACCCAGGTGCCCAATCGCCGCCATTTCGAGGAACTGGCCGGCGCGGCCATCGGCGGCGCTGCGGCACGCGCGGTGCTGATGCTGTTCGACATCGATCACTTCAAGCGCATCAACGACAGCCTCGGTCACGCTCTGGGTGACGAGGCCTTGCGGCTGGTGGCGCGCTGCACTCGCGAGACGCTGCGCACACACGACGTGCTTGGGCGCGTCGGCGGCGACGAGTTCATGTTGCTGCTGCCCGGCGCCAACGTCGATGAAGCCTTGCTGGTCGCCGACCGCGTGACGACCCGGATCGACGAGGAGCACCGCAGCGGGCGCATCCCGCTGCACCTGAGCATGAGCTTCGGCGTGGTCGAGATCACTGCCGGCGAAACACTCGAGTCTGCGCAGCACCGCGCCGACCTGGCCTTGTACCAGGCCAAGCGCCAGGGGCGGCGCCGCGCCGTACAGGCGCATCAACGCAACGGCGACACGGTGTTCGAAGAAAGCCGCACGCTCGGTCTCGAGCCGCTTTAGGCAACACTGCCGCCCGCGCGGCGCGGCGCGGCACGCCGCACGACTTATCCCGGCCCACAGAAGCGCCAAGCCCGCACCCGTCGGATCTGCGGCTCGAGCGAACTTCGAAGTCAGCTCACCACGGCAGTTCGCCCTTGAGGAACAAACGAGCCTCAGGCGGCACCTCGCCATCGAAGAACTGCGCCGCCGGCAGATCGGCCAACACGCGGCCATGCTCGAGGTAGATCACGCGCTCCGCCAGCCGCTTGACCTGGCCGAGGTTGTGCGAGGCGATCAGCAGCGTCATGCCCTGCCCGGCAAACTCTGCCAGCAGCGCCTCGACTTCGCGCCTGGCACTCGGATCAAGACTCGCGGTCGGCTCGTCGACCAGCAGCACATCGGGCTGAAGCGCCCAAGCGCGTGCCAGCGCGAGGCGCTGTTGCTGCCCACCCGACAGCGCGCGGGCTGGCCGCCGCGCCTCGGACACGAGGCCGACCCGGTGCAGGGCCTCGACACATCGCGCCCGCCCAGCAGCGCCGCGCACGCCCGCCAGCCACAGACCCAGGCGCACGTTGCCCTGAACCGAAAGGCGCAACAGGAAGGGGCGCTGGAACAGCATTGCGAACCGAACCGCGCGACGAGGCCCGACAGCCCCAAGGCTGACGCTCGACGGCGCAGCGGCCGCTCTGCCCGCGATCACAGCGCTCGCCTGTCCCGCTGACTCCCGGAGCCGGACCCCACCGGCCGGCACCGCCCCTTCCCGACGAAGTCCGGCGTTGGGCTTCAACAGCCCATGCAAGACGCGCAGCAAGGTGCTCTTACCCGAACCGTTCGCGCCGACAAGGGCGACGCATTCGCCGGAGGCAATGCTCAGATCGATGCTGCGCAAGGCCACATGGCTGCCATAACTGAGGCCCACGCCTTCCAGTGTGATCAAGGGTTCAGCCACCCGCTGCTCCCACCGCCACCGCCCCGGGCGGCATTGCGCCCGGGGCGCCGCCTTCGGCTTGCCCATGCACCCGCGCCGACCAGCCGCGCAGCACGGCGATCAGCACGTTGAGCAGCAGCACCACGCCAAGCAGCACCATGCCCAGCGCGAGCGCCAGAGGCAGGTCACCCTTGCTGGTCTCCAGCGCGATGGCGGTCGTCATCACGCGGGTGTGCCCATCGATGTTGCCGCCGACGATCATCACTGCACCCACTTCGGCGATGGCCCGGCCGAAAGCGGCCAGCAGCACCGTCACGAGTGCCAGCCGCTCGTCCCATAGCAACAGCGCGCCGCTCATCCAGCGCCCGGCCCCAAGGGAGCGCAGCTGCTCGCCGTTGAGCTGCCAGTTCGATTCGACCGCCTCGCGCGTCAACGCGGTGACGATCGGCAAAACGAGCACCGTCTGAGCAATCACCATCGCCGTCGGCGTGAACAGCAAGCCCCAGGAACCCAGCGGTCCAGAGCGCGACAGCAACAAGTAGATCACCAGCCCCACGACCACGGCAGGCAGAGCCAGCAAGGTGTTCAACAACACCAAAAGGGCGCGTCGGCCGGGAAAGCGTGCCACGGCCAAGGCGGCACCGCCAGCCAGGCCGATGCCGGCGGCCAGCAGGCAGGCAGTGCCGCTCACACCGAGCGAGAGCGCCACGACCTCCCACAGTCGCGACTCGGCCTGCACGATCAGGGCAACCGCGGTATGCAGGCTTTCGACAAAAGTGTTCATGTGACGTTCAGACCCGAAGCTCAGCGCCGGTACGGCACACTGCAACGCCGTGATGCTAGATAGGCTCCTCCGCGGTAGCGATATGAACGACGATGCATAGCGACGATTCCCGCGCTCCGAATGACGCGAAAGGCAACGCGAGCGCATCTTCCGAGGCGCAGCGCCCGCAAGGCGATGCCTCTGCGGGCGCTGCACAGGGCGCCGACGCGTCGACGCGTGGCCCGCCCGTGCCCGACGCGGTTTTGCGACTGCCGCAACGCGTGGAACTCACGTACACCTTGGGCACCGAGCGCCCGCTCGGCGCGGTGCACCACCCGCTGTTTGCACTGATCGACGCGCTGCACCGGCACGGCTCGATCCAGTCGGCGGCTGGAGCCTTGGGTATGTCCTATCGCCACGTTTGGGGGGAACTGCGGCGCTGGGAGGCCCAACTCGGCCGGTCGCTGGTCGTCTGGAACAAAGGCCAGCCAGCGGCGCTGACGCCTTTCGGCGAAAAGCTGCTGTGGGCCGAGCGGCGCGCGCAGGCCCGCCTCGCGCCGCAGATAGAAGCCTTGCGCATGGAGCTGGAACGAGCGCTTGCCGACGCCTTCGACGACCGCATCGACGTGCTTTCCATCTGCGCCAGTCACGACCATTCCCTGCCGCTGCTGCGCGAACTCGCGTTGGCCGAACAACTGCACCTCGATCTGCAGTTTGCCGGCAGCCTGGAGGCGCTGCGAGCGCTCGACGCGGGGCGCGCGCAATTGGCGGGCTTTCATGTGCTCGACGGCGCGGCGCGCGGCTCGGTCAGTGCCCGCGCCTACAGAGCACGGCTCAAGCCGGGCCGCCACAAGCTGATCGGGTATGCACAGCGCGTGCAGGGATTGATGGTCGCACCCGGCAATCCGCACGAGGTCAGGTCGCTGCACGACATGGTGCGCCGTGAATTGCGGTGGGTCGGCCGCGCGGAATCTACCGGCACGCAGGTCCTGCTGAACGAGTTGCTCGAGCAGGCCGGCCTCGCGTCGCCGCCGCGTTTTGCGCTACTGGAACCCTCGCATGTGGCCGCCGCGCAGGCCGTGGCCAGCGGCGCGGCCGATGGCGCATTCGGCCTGCAGGCTGCAGCATTCGCCTCCGGACTCGACTTCATCGCGCTCGCGCGGGAGCGCTATTTCCTCGTCACCTTGAAAAGTACGCTGGAACAGCGTGCGATCAAACGCCTGGTCGCCTTGCTCGGTTCACCGGCGTGGGCACGAACGCTGGACGCGCTACCGGGCTACCAAGCCACCGAACCCGGCGCTGTGCTGGCACTGACCAAGGTCTTGCCTTGGTGGACTTACCGCGGCGCCCGCTGAGTTCCTCAGCGCTCGTTTTCTCGGCCCGAAGGCGTCTGTGCGTCGAGTCCGCGAGAAGGTGATTCGGGCATCTGGCGCTCGTCGTCCCGATGTTCAATGAGCTCCTCGATGAGCAGCCGTCCGTACTTCTGAGCCCGCTCCGCGTTGAAAGGCCGGACCACATCGGCGACGCGGCGGGCCTGATCGTCCGCCGAGGCCTTGACCACCAGCCAGTGAAAGCCCTTCTCCGCCAGCGCGCGATGCGCCTTCACCAAGTTCATTTCCTGACCGATGGACGCGAGCACGCTCGCATTTGCCATGTCTTCGTCAATCTGGGAGAGCATTTCCTGCGGCGTGTAGCGCACGACGTCGCTGCTGCCGAAACCGGCCTGGGCGAGCGCATCGGCAGCGCCTTTCATGTCCTTCGCTTCAGGGAAGGAAACAACAACGTGCCCCACGGGCTTGAAGACGCCGAACGCTTCGGGATGATCACTCTTCTTCATCGAGGCTCCTGTACTTTCGTTTGAAGATTCGGTCACCGCAGTACCACGGACAACCGCGCAGAACGGGCCGAGAAAACTGCTGTCTTCTGCGCATCGAAGGCAGCGCAACCCGCCACCTCTGCACCAAGCATCAGGCACCTGCAAACGGTCGACGGTGCGCTGACACACTCATCGGCGCTCTCGCCTGGCAGCCGCCATCCAGCACCTGACGTTCGCCCTCGACGGGCTGCGGCAAAGGGTACTCAATTTGCCGAAGCGCTTCGGGGGCGTGCTTTCGGCATTACGTATATGTCGGGTCCCCGTAAGTCGCGGCAGCTCAGCACCAACAGAAGTCCTCTGCGGGCACCCTTGCGTTAATCGCCGCGTGAGGACAGGTGTTGAACCGCACGCCAACTCAGGCCGATTCGGGGCGGTTTGACGAACAGCCGAACAGTGGTTCTTCACTGTGCGTCCCTTACGGACGGACTTGCCCATACAGTGCTCCGCGCGCCAAGTAGATGTTTGCCAACCCGAGCGCGACGAACGAGCGCGTGGCGTTCCTGACCAGCCCGCGGTAGCGCACCTTGTCGAAGCCCCACAGCCGCTTGACGACGCCGAACACATGCTCGACTCGCGCGCGGACCCTGGACTTGGCCCGATTGACCAGGCGCTCGAGCTCCTCGGTGTCGCTGCCCTTGCGCACCCGCTGGTTCGTCAGGTCCGCGGCCTTCGGTGCCTTGGATCGGATCAGTTCCTTGCGCGGGTGGCGTGAGTCTTTCGGCTTGCCATGGATGACGGTATCGACCTCGCGCTGAGGCGGGATTGCAGGTGCCCGATTTTCGAATCGAGCGCTGGACCGGTCGGCAACACCCGGTTTGCGTCGTCGTTCCGGTCATCAACGAAGGCCCGCGGATTCGGAGCCTGCTCAGCCGCATGGCGTCTCTGGGCGTGAGTCGCAGCGCAGACATCATCGTGTGCGATGGAGGCAGCACCGACGGCTCCCTGGACGCCGACCTCCTCGCAAGCCGTGACGTCCGCGGGCTGCTGGTCAAGACCGGCGCGGCAACTCGCGTCGCAGCTGCGGTGTGCCTATGCATTCGCCCTGGAACAGGGTTATCAGGGCATCGTCACCATCGACGGCAACGACAAGGACGATCCGCAAGCCATTCCCCGTTTCATCCTCGCCTTGTCCGACGGAGTCGATTTCGTGCAGGCCTCGCGTTTTGTCGCCGGCGGCAAGGCCGAGAACACACCGCTTTCGCGCGATCTGGCGATCGCCTCATCCATGCGCCTATGCTGACTTGGGCATCGGGCTTTCGCTGGACCGACACGACACAGGGCTTTCGCGCGTAAAGCCGTCGGCTTTTGCTCGACCCGCGCGTGGCACCTTTTCGGGACGTCTTCTCCGGCTACGAACTGCTTGCCTACATGTCGTACCGGGCCCCGAAGCTCGGGTACCGATGCATCGAATTGGCATCCACCCGCCGCTATCCGCCAGGAGAGGTGCCGACGAAGATCAGCGGCCTTCGCAGTAACCTGGCCCTCGTCGCCTGCATGCTCAACGCCTGTTTCGGACGCTACGACCCGGCCGCAGACGTGTCCTGCGTCCTCCGAGCGCGCTGGACGCCGGCCCCGGAGAAACCCGGCCGACACATCCGGGGACCGCCGCCACCAACACCGCGCCGGCAAACATCCGGGTTCGCGCTCACTCGATCGGCCTTGCACTGTCCAGGAGGTCGCTCTCGTTGACCCTTGCGCGTTCCTTGGCAACCAAGCGCTCGATGTGGGTGTCGGGGCTCGTATCAATGTCCTGCGCAGGAATGGCCCCCTGCTGCTTCATGGCACGTCCCGCCGGCGGGCCGGCTTTGACCGCGTTTCTCAGGAGGAGCGGCGCGGTCTCGTCGAAGCGCAGGCGAT
This sequence comes from Methylibium sp., assembly GCF_013817365.1. Classification (GTDB taxonomy): domain Bacteria; phylum Pseudomonadota; class Gammaproteobacteria; order Burkholderiales; family Burkholderiaceae_C; genus Methylibium. The sequence goes on from NZ_JACDCU010000099.1 coordinate 6,762, forward strand.
AGATGGGCTCCGGCAGCGCAAAGCCGGCGCGCTCCAGTGAAGACTTGGCTGCCTGGATCGCCAGACTGCGTGCTGTCAGGAAGTCCGTGTTGTCCTGGTCAATCCAACCGTAGAAGCGCAGCACGATGTTGGAGTCGCCCACGTTCTGGATCACGGCGGTGGCCGCTGGTTCGTCGATCACGAACTTGAGCGCGTTGACCGCCGCCAAGCCGACAGCCATGCCATCCACCGGATCGTCGGCCGCATCGACACCGAGATCGAAAGAGAAGCGGCGTTCGGCGTTGCGCGTGTAGTTGAGAATCACCGACTTGAAGACGACCGAATTCGGGATGCGCAAGTGATTGCCGTCCAGCGTCATCAGCACCGTCGCCCTCGACGTAAGGCGGATGACGCGTCCCTCGTGCCCTTCAATCACCACGTGATCGTTGGCGCGAAAAGGCTGGCGCAGGCTGAGCATCAAGCTCGAGACATAGTTGTCAACCGTGTCGCGCACCGCAAATCCCAGCGCGATGCCCACGACGCCCGCGCCGCCGAGCACGCCGCCGAGCAGCGCGGTCGCCCCGAGCACTTCCAGCATCGCGACCAAGCCGAGCACGATGGCGAAAAAGCGCATGAAGGTTGCGGCTATCTCGGCCAGAAATGGATTCGGCATGAGCCACCGCCACAGGCGGTCTACTGACGCCAGCAGATACCCGAACAAGATGATCACCAAGCCAATCGCCAGTGCGACGCCGATCAGCGGCAATGCTCGCACCAGACTTCTCAGATCTGCCTTGAACTGGCCGAGCGTCGGCGTGAGGCTGGTGGCTAATGTCAGGTCGCGCTCGAGATCGTTCTGGATGGTGACGACGCCGGACACACGTGAGGCGATCGCCTCCGCTCGCTTCACGTCGTCGGCGCTCGGCACCGTGCCGCTCAAACTCACCACGCCGGCCGACACCCCGACCTGAACGCTACGCATCTGCGGGATCTCCCAAAAGATGCTGCGGATGCGCGCGGCGATATCCTGGCTTTCAGTCGACGAGACTTTCGCGGCGATCGCCGACGGAGCGCTTGCAGCGGGCCCCGCCGGGGCATCCTGGGCTACCGACGGCGCGGCGCAAACGGCAAACAGCCACCCCGTCATGAGCAAGACCCGGACAGATTTCATGTGCGACCGTGCCGTCTCTCCGAAAAGTCCGAAAAAAAGCGCCGACAAGGCGCTTTTCGAGAGCAGCGCAACGGGTCAGCCATTGCGCTGTGGCAAAGGCGTCGCCAACCCTACTTTTGCTTCTTGTCCTGCATCTCGGCGCCACTTGCTGCGCTGCCCGACTGCACCGGGACCAGCACGATGAGCGTGCGATCGATGTCCGCCATCGTCTTCGGATCGTTGATGTCAGGCCACTTGTTCTTGTCGAAGGCGCCCTTGGCGTCGAGACGCGACTTGTCGATATCCCAGACGAGATCCTTCGACGCCGAGGTGTAGCGCAAGGCCTGCATGGGCACGGCCAGCAGCTTGTCGTTCAGGCTCCACGACTTGTCGAACTCGACGATGGCGTAACGGATCTTGCCGCTGCCCAAGTTGACGACCAGGTCCTCGACCTCACCGACGTCCTTGCCGTTGCGATCGTTGATGTCCTTGCCGAGCCAATCGCTGGCGCGACGCAGCAACTGGTTCTTCATCGGTTTGACGCTTGCGTCGGGGCCGAAGTAGCCGTCGACCTCGCTGCGATACTTCGGCGCGTTGAAGTCCGGGTACTCCTTGCTGTCGAAGCCCGGGGCCTTCTTCAGCCGCTCCTCGTCGATGTTGAGGATGACCTTGTCTTCGTTGCCGACCTGGCGGAATGCGCTGACGGGGTACGCGAAGAGCTTGTCGCCAAGCCCCAGAAAACCGCCGAACGAAAGAATCGCGTAGTACACGCGATCGTTCGTCACGTCGATGATCAGGTCCTTGATGTTGCCGAGATTTTGATCCTGCGCGTTGCGGACGTCGCTGCCGATCAGCTTTGATGCACGCATGTCACGGCTCGTCTGCGATGTCATGGAGCTGCCATGGAGCGGCATGGCGCCTGCCTTGGCCGGCTCAGCCGACCGCGCGGCAGGCAGGGCGAACACTGTCAGGAAAAGGGCTGCAATCAGATGCTTTTGAAACGGGACGGTCATGTTGGTTTCCTTAAAAGAAACGAGGTGATGAAGCAGTTGCCGGCCGCGGTCTGGCGAGCGACGCGGTGTTCATGGGCGCATCGATGACGGTCGTCAGCAGCTCCATCGGACAGGCTCGGGTCGATGCAGCCCCACCCGCCGGCGCGCCGAAGCTTGTGCCGTCTTCAAGGCTTGATCGACTGAACCGCCGATTGCACCTCGTTCAGGCGCGCCTCGGTCGGCTCGCCTTCCACGCGGGCGACGATCTTTCCCTCGGCGTCCAGGACGATGACGAATGCCTTGCGGCTATTGGTCGGAATGTTCAGTGCCTTCTCGAGGTCGGTCTCGGCGAGGATCCAGGTCTGGTCGTAGTAGCGCGCCGGGATCTTCTTCTTGGCGCGGCCGATGGCGTCGCTTTCGCTCATGAAGAACGGCAGGTCGATGGCGAGCACGTCGCGGACGCGAATCGCCTGCTGGTCGATGTTCTTGCGCAGCGCCTTGGCCCACAGGCGCGTGTCTTCGGCAGCCTCCTTGCTGGGCGTGACGATGAGGATCGTCGGCTGACCGATCAGTTTGTCGGCCGTCACCTTCTTGCCGCTCAAGGCCGTGGCCGTGAAGCTCGGGATGGGACTGGCGGCCGTTTGCGCGAATGCGCTCGAGGCACCCAGCAGCGCGACCGACACGATGAAAGTCTTGAACATGGCGTGCATTACCCGGAGAAGTTTTCGGTGTGCTGGCCTTGCCCCCTTAAGCGGTCCGAACAAAGCATGGCCATTCATTCATCCCATGGCTGTGCGCTGTTGCACGCAGATTGAATTTCGGCAGGCACTCCCCAGTCGGGCGCCGCGAACATGTCGCTCGACAAGGATAACGACGGGAGGCTCTCAAGGGCCGAAGCCAGGGAGAACGCCGACATCGATGGCAACTGGATCGAATGGCCAAGGAGGGCAAAGGCGCGATCAGCCGTTCCGAGTTCATGAGCAGCTCCTTGGTCGAACCGGGGCGCTGAGCGCTTCCAAAGGAGCGGCGACCCCGCCAGGTCATTCCTTCATCTCATTCGCGGCTTGCGGCCATGTTCACGCGTCACCACGCCGGCCTTCATCGGCACGACCCGCCCGGTGCGTCAACGCGGGCGCACGACGAATCGATCCTCGAATTCGATCGTCAGCGGCTCGTCGCTGCCTTCGGGCTGCGCGGTGATCCGGAAAGTGAAATTGCGCAGCGGGGCGAAGCCGAACGTGCCGAGGTAGGAGACGCGGCCGTTTGCGTCGACCCGGCGCATCTCGATGGTTTCGCTTTGACCGAGCAGGTTTTGCTTGACCGCGGTGACCCGGGCCGGCACTGTGGCCCGACGGCCGTCGCGGCGCTCGAGAATGACCAAGTTCAGCACGCCACGGTCGGGCGCACGCCGGATGCCGTGCCGCTCGGCGCTCACGGCAGGAAGCAGTTCGCTGCGGATCGCGTTGGCGCGCAACGTGTAACGCCCGCTTTCCGCCACATGCACTCC
>NZ_JACDCU010000453.1 GCF_013817365.1 Methylibium sp.
CGGCGCCGCCTTGCAGCACCAGACCGTCGAGCGCATCGACGTAGTGGGTCACCGAGATGCGCCGGCGCGAAATCTCGGCATCGAAGCCGAGCGTGGGCACCATGAAGACCAGCGCGCCGTGGCCCATGATCCAGTGCGCGATCGACTGCTCCAGGTACTGCAGCGTCTTGTTGCGAAAGCCCATCTCGGCCGGCGGCGTGTGCAGCAGCCGAGCCGACAGGCCGATGCGCATCGGCCGCGGACTCATGTGCCGCGGCCCGCGTCGAAGGGGGGTGCCGTGCTTGCAGGCCGACCTGCGTCGGCCTCGGCGGCACCAACGCCCGACGCCCCTGGCGGCAGGCGGTTCGGCGGCGGGTTCACCCCTGGCGGCCTCCCCAGCGCTGGCACTGCTGGCGCACCACCTCGGCCAGCAGGTGCTCGCGGTCGTGCGTACGACGGATCCAGGTCGCGTCGTTGCCATCGCGGGCGAGCTCGATGCGGATCGTCCGCAGCGCGTCCTCGGCCTGCAGCTCCATGGCGTGGATTTCCAGCGAGTCCAGGGTCGCCTCGATGTCTTCGCGCAGCGTGCGGTGCTCGCCGGTCTTGGGATCGACGAAGCTGCCGTCCAGCCCGAAGCGGCAGGCCTGGAAACGGTTGAAGGTGTAGGGCAGGTAGTCGTCTTCGCTCGGCTCGAAGGGCCGCTCGATGCGCAGCCAGCGCGCCAGGCACTGAATGAAGGCGGCCATCGCCGCGGCCTTCTCGATGGTCAGCGGGGTGTCGAGCACGCGCACCTCGATCGTGCCGAACTCCGGCTTGGGGCGGATGTCCCAGTAAAAGTCCTTCATGCTCTGGACCACGCCGGTGTGCATCATCTTGCCGAAGTAGGTCTCGAAATCCTCCCAGCGCAGCACGAACGGTGCCCGTCCGGACAAGGGGAACGCGGTCACCGAATTCAGGCGTGCCGAATGAAAGCCGGTGTCGATGCCCTGCACGAACGGTGACGAAGCGGTCAGGGCGATCAGGTGCGGAATGAAGCGCGACAGCCCATGCAGCAGCACCAGCGCCTGGTCCGGCCCAGGGCAGCCGATGTGCACGTGCTGACCGAATACGGTGAACTGCTTGGACAGGTAGCCATAAAGCTCCGAGAGTTGGTGAAAGCGCGGGGCGTCGTAGATGCGGCGCTGGCTCCAATCCTGGAACGGGTGGGTGCCGCCACCGCACAGGCCCACGTTGAGCTTGTCGGCGCAGCCGACCAGCGCGTCCCGGATTTCGGTGAGCTGGGACAGCACGTCGGCATGGCCGGTGCAGATGCCGGTGGACAGCTCGATCATGCTGTCGGTCACCTCCGGCGTCACGGTGCCGGGCAGCTTGTGCTTCTTGACCACGCGCAGCAGATCGGCCGCGCTCGGCGACAGGTCGTAGTCGTGGGTGCTGACGATCTGAAGCTCGAGCTCGACCCCCAGGCTCAGCGAACGCGAATCGGCAAAGGCCTCCAGACTCATTTACTTGATCTCCTGAGCCGCCGCCCGCCGGCGCGGCTGGTGTTCACCCGCGAGCCGCAGTCCCAACTGCACGGCGATCGGGCCGAGCAACTCCATGATGGCGATGGCGCTGAGCACGATGGGCGCGACCGTCATCGCGAAAGCCGGGTGGGTGACATGCAAGTCGGCATAAAGCACCAACGTGGTGCCCGAGACCGGCGTCAGGGTCAGCGCCAGCGCGACGCCCTGCCGCGTGCGGATACCGCTCCAGCTTGCCATGCCCACCACCACCAGCGCCTTGGCCGCGCCCCGTGCGAGCAGCAGCAGCAGCGCCGCCACACCGCCCAGCGCCAGCGCCTCGAGCGACCAGGACGCGCCGACGATGACGAACAGCATCAGCACCAGCACGCCGCCCGCGGTGCCGAAGTGGCGCGGCCAGACCCAGGGCCGCTCGGTGGTGTTGCGCAGCAGTACGCCGGCCGCCAGCGGCACGAGGAGGGTGGACAGATTGAGCAGCTGCGCCGTGGTCATTGCCAGCACGATCAGGCCGAGCAGCAGCAGCACCGAGTTCTCGTCGCGCAGTTCCAGCCGGCGCGCCACCCAGGCCACCAGCCGGGCCAGCGCCACAGCCAGCAGCACGGAGCCGGCGAAGGTGTAGATCGGCTGGGCGACGCCCTGCACCCATTCGCCGGCGGCGTCGAGGTGCAGCCAGCCCAGCACCAGACGATGCGAAAGCACGGCGTACAGCGTGTTGAGCGCCGTGAGAACGATCATGCGTTCGGTCACCTGACCGGCCGACTTGAGCTCGCTGGCGACCCGCCCGACCACTGCGGCGGAGGCCGAGACGGTCATGGTCGCGCAGGCCAGCGCCACTTTGGTATCCAGCCCCAGCCAGCGCAAGGTGAAAAAGATCGCCGCGAAGCTCAGCAGCGACTCGGCAGCACTGGTCCACAGCAGCGCCGGATTGGCGCGCAGCCAGCGCAGGTTGACGCGGCTGCCCAGCTCGAACAGCAGCAGCCCCAGCGCCAGATCGACGATGAGGCGGGCCCCGCCGCCCATCTGGCCGGCCTCCAGGCCGTTGCCGCTCAGCGCGATCACCAGGCCCACCGCGCTGTAGCCCACGATGCGCGGCAAGGCCAGCCGGCGGAACACCACCTCGCCGATCAGGCCGCCGGCTATCAGGGTCAGGGCCGACCAGAACAGCAACCCTGGCTCGGGCGGCCACGGCTGGATCTGCAAGTACCCGGCGATGTTCGCCAGCATTCGTTATCTCCCGCTTCAATTGAGGTATCGAGCTTTAGCCGCGGCCCGTGCGGGAGCAAGTGCTCACAGGCAGCGGCGACGAAGCGGCATTCTCGCAGCCCACCCGGCGCCAGCGACTACGCGTCGTCTTCAGGCCGCTCGGGTTCGCCCTTGCGGCGCCCGGAGAACATCGTCCACCAGACGATGAAAACAAGCAGCGCCAGCGCGGCCAGGGCCTCCAGCACAATCACCCACATGCCTTGGTCTTTCTCGTTGCGCCCGGCCTTGCGGGCCGCGCTGATTCTAGGAGGGCTCGCCGGCTGCGCCTCGCCGCTGCCGCCCGAAGCTCCTGCCAGTGAACCACCCACAGGTGCGCCCGCGGCAAGCCCGCCCGGCGCCCCCAGCCAGCTGCCC
>NZ_JACDCU010000100.1 GCF_013817365.1 Methylibium sp.
GGGCGCGCGGAGGCCGGTTGGGCCTCGCTGATCGGCGCGGTGGTCGGCTTCTACGACGGCTTCTTCGGGCCGGGCGCCGGCAGCTTCTTCGTCTTCCTGTTCGTGCGCGCGCTCGGCTACGACTTCCTGCACGCCAGCGCCAGCGCCAAGCTGCTCAACACCGCCACCAACCTGGCCGCACTCGGCGCCTTTGCCTGGACCGGGCACGTGTGGTGGCACATCGCGGCGGTGATGGCCGTGGCCAACGTGGCCGGCAGCCTGGTCGGCACACGGATGGCGCTGCGCCACGGTGCCGGCTTCGTGCGGGTCGTGTTCATCGGGGTGGTGTCGATGCTGATTCTCAAGACGGCCTTCGACGGCTTCATGCGTTGAAGCAGGCCGGCCGGAGGCACCGCTCGGGCCGCCATTGCACACAAGGCCACGCGGCCCGGCGTGGTCCGCGCCGGGGACCGCAGAATCGCGGTCGAATGACGACGCCCCCCGCCCGACCCGCTTCCCGCCTCGCGCGACGACTCGCCGCGGCATTGCGCACCGCCTCGACCGCCCTGGCGATGGTGCTGCCGGCAGCGAGCCTTGCGCAAGACAGCGATCCCGCGCCGGCGCCGTGCCGCGTCGATGGTCTGCGCCACGAGGTGCTGTGCGGTCGGGTGTCCCGCCCGCTAGACCCGGCTCAGCCGGCCGGCCGGCGCATCGACGTCCACTACGTCGTGGTGCCGGCCACGGCCCTTGCCAAGCGGCCCGACCCGGTGTTCTTCTTCGCCGGCGGCCCGGGGCAAAGCGCCATCGCGTTGGCCGGCCGGGTCATGCCCTTGTTCCAGCGCCTGAACAACCGGCGCGACATCGTCTTCATCGACCAGCGCGGCACCGGTCGCTCAGCGCCGCTGCTGTGCGCGAACGACGATGCGCTGCCGCTGGCCGAGCGACTCGATCCGGACCGGGCGATCGCCCGGCTGCGCACCTGCCGCGAGAAATTGCAGGCGCTGCCGCACGGCGATCTGCGCCGCTACACCACCGTCATCGCGACGGCGGATGCCGAGGCGGTGCGCGCCGCGCTCGGCGCGCCGCAGGTGAACCTGGTGGGCGGCTCCTACGGCAGCCGTGCCGCGCTCGACTACCTGCGCCAGTTTCCCGCGCGCGTGCGACGCGTCGTGCTAGACGGCGTGGCGCCGCCCGACATGGCGTTACCGCGCAGCCTGTCGCTCGATACCGCCGCGGCGCTCGAAGCCTTGTTCGTCGATTGCGCACAGGACGCTGCCTGCAGCCGCCGCCACCCGAAACTGCGCGAGCGCTGGCAGACGCTGCTGGCCAGTCTGCCGGCACGGATGAGCGCCGTGGATCCCGCTACCGGAATCACGAGCACCGTGACGCTGCGCCGCGAAACCGTTGCCGCCGCCGTGCGCGGCCCGCTCTATGCGCCGGCGCTGGCCGCGGCGCTGCCGTTCGCCATCGACGAGGCGCTGGCCGGGCGTGCCGCGCCCCTGATCGGGCTGGCTGGCAGCCTGGGCGGAGGCACGCGTGCGCTCGAAACGGCCGAAGGCATGCACTTCTCGGTGGTCTGCGCGGAAGACATGCCGCGGCTCGATGCGCCGCCTGCGATAGATGTGATGCCAAGCGCAACGGCCGAAGCCGCGGGCCAAGCGTCGGGGATCAGGAACGGCGATGAAGCCGCACCAGCCGAAGCTGCCGAAGCGTTCTCGCAGGCCTTCCTGCGGCCCTACCGCGAGGTCTGCTCCGAGTGGCCGCGCGGCGAGGTGCCGCCGGCTTTCTACACGCTGCCTCGCAGCACGACGCCCTTGCTCGCCTTCAGCGGGACGCTGGACCCGGTGACGCCGCCGCGCCATGGCGAGCGGGTCGTGCGGGCGCTGGGCGCGGTGGGGTCGGGCGGCAAGGCGCGCCATGTGGTCGTCGCCAACGCCGGGCACGGAGTGTTCGCGGTCGATTGCACGCGCGAAGTGCTGCAGCGCTTCATCGATGCCGAAAGCGAAGCGGACGCGATGTCGGTCGACGCTTCGTGCCTGGCCGGGCTGCCGCGCCCACCGGCTTTCGAGCCGCCCCGGCCGGAGCCGGCCGGGTGATCCGCGCCGAGGCGCTGCACAAGCGCTTTGCGGTTGCGGCCAAGGGCCTCTTCGGGCGCCGCCGCCCGCCGCTGGTCGCTGTCGCGGACGTCGGGTTCACGGCAATCAACGGCCGCATCACCGGCCTGCTCGGGCCGAACGGCGCCGGCAAGACCACCACCCTGCGCATGGTGGCCGGGCTGGTCGTGCCGGACGGTGGCAGCATCGATGTCGATGGCATCGACGTGGCTCGCAACCCGCAAGCCGCCCTGCGCTGCATGGGCGTGCTCGGCGACGGCCGGGGCCTTTACCCGCGGCTCAGCGCCCGCGAGAACATCGTCTATTACGCGCGGCTGCACGGGCTCGACCGCGACACCGCCCAGGCCCGCGCCGAGACGCTGGCCGAGACGCTGGACATGAAGCCGCTGCTCGAGCGCCGCACGGAGGGCTTCAGCCAGGGCGAACGCATGAAGACGGCGCTGGCCCGCGCGCTGGTCCACGACCCAGCCAACATCCTGCTGGACGAGCCGACCAACGGGCTCGATGTGCTCTCCACACGCGCCTTGCGCGAGGCGCTGCGCCATTTGTGCAGCCCGGCGGGGGGCTCGAAGTGCATCGTGTTGTCGAGTCACGTCATGCAGGAAGTCGAGCGGCTGTGCGACCACGTGATCGTGGTTGCCGGCGGGCGCACCGTGGCCGAGGGCACGGTGGCGCAGTTGTGCGAGCAGAGCGGCGAAAGCGATCTGGAGGAAGCCTTCGTGAGGCTGGCATTCGGCCCTCAACGGGGCGCTCGCGCATGACACGCGCGCGGCACGAGGGCAGCGCGTGCAGCGGCGCCGGCGCCGTCTTCGTCAAGGAGATCGTCGACGCGCTGCGCGACCGCCGCACGCTGGCCATGGTGCTGGTCAGCTCGGTGCTGCTGGGGCCGCTGGTGCTGGCCTTGCTGTCGAGCCTGGTTGCGGGACTGGAAGAGCGTGCGGAGCGGCGCATCGTGGTGGCGGCCGGCATGGAGCACGCGCCGACCCTGCGCAACTTCATCGAGCGCCAGACCTACCGCATCGAGGCCGCCCCGCCCGACTACGAGGCGCGGCTGCGGGCCTCGACGCTCGGCGAGCCGGTGCTGCTGATCGCGCCCGGCTTCGAGGCGGGGCTCGCCCGCGGCGAGGCGCCTTCGGTGGCCATCGTCAGCGACGCCAGCAACCGCCAGGCCGAAGCCGGTGCCCGCCGGCTGCAGCGCCTGCTCGAAGGCTTCAACCGCGAGCGCGGCTCCTTGCTGCTGGCGCTGCGCAGCGTGCCGACGCGGTTGATGCAGGCGATCGACGTGCAGGATCACGACCTCGCCAGCACACGCAGCCGCGCGGCGCAGTTCACCGGCATGCTGCCTTTCTTCGTCATCATGGCGGTGCTTTACGGCGCATTGAGTGCCGCGTTGGACACGACGGCCGGCGAGCGCGAGCGCGGCTCGCTCGAGCCGCTGCTCACCAACCCGGCATCGCCGATGGCGCTGGTGCTCGGCAAATGGGCGGCTGTTGTCACCGTCGCCATGCTGATCGCGCTGCTCAGCGTGCTGAGCTTCCTGCCGGCGCGCCTGCTGATCCAGAGCGAGACCTTGCGGTCGCTGTTCGTGTTCGGCCCGGCCGAGGCGGCGCGCTTCCTGTTGGTGCTGGCGCCGCTGGCGGCCGGGCTGTCGGCGCTGATGATGGCGGTTGCGATCCGCTGCAAGAGCTTCAAGGAGGCGCAAGCCAACAACACGGCGGTGATCCTGGGCGTGTCGCTGATGCCGCTGGTGGCCTTGTTCAACCAGGGCGGCGATGAGCCTTGGTTCGCCTGGGTGCCGGCCTTGGCGCAGTACACCTTGATGAACCGCGTGTTGCGCGGCGAGGCGTTGGGCACTGCCGATGTGCTGGTCTCTGTGGTCGTGGGCGGGCTGCTCGCCGCGTTGTGCCTGGCCTTCGTGGCGCGGCATCTGCGTTCTGTGGCGGTGCGCTGAAGGGCGGTGCGCCGGCAGTGCGCTTCGTGGCCGCTGCCGTGCGTACCGGCTGGAACGCGTTCGATCTTCAGCGGGTTTGTCAGCGCCCGCGAACGCCGCTGCCCCGCGGCGCCGCGCACACAGCGCAGTTCATGCGAGCGGTATGAAGCCCGAGTCGCGCGAGCCGGCGCCCCGGCTGCCGAGGCGGCGGGCCGGGGGGGCGTCGCCCGTCGCCCGGTGTCGCTCTTCGCGTTGCGACTCCTCGAGCGCACGTTGCACTTCCGCCTGCCACGGCAGACCATGCACGATGCCGTTGAGATGCGGCGCGGCCTCGTGCGCGGTGAGCACCTCGCCTTCGTTGCCGATCAGGCGCAGGTTGGTGATCATCATCATGGGGTCGGCAATGGCGATCACGCCCTGCGCCACTTCGATCCAATCCCACGACACGCCGGCCGCGCTGTCGGCGGCGCGACCGCCCCACACCGTCTGCCCGGTGTAGGGCCAATCGGGGTTCAGGGGCGGCGCGACATGCGTGCCAAGATGCACGAAGTGCGGTCTCGATTCGAGACCGGGCTGCCACAATACAGGCGGCCACGCGCCCACGGTCCATGCAGGAGTCATGATTGAGTCGGGCTTGCGCCCGAAGTCGGTTTCGATGCGCTCAGTGTGAAGCGGCGAGCCGTGCTTGAAAGCTGTAAACCTTGTCAGGGCCGCATCGATCGGTGTGCGATGCCGCACACCGGCACCCATTGAACTTGAAGGACGCGATGCTGCAAGGCAGCTACCAATCGGTTCTCGAAGCTCGCAACCGCGAGGAGTTTCGCAATGAGGTCGTGCGCTTCACGAAGCAGCTGGGCTTCGAGACGGTTGCGGCGGTGACGATCGTTGATCATCACGTCGGCGACTCGGAGTTCATCGAAGTCGACAACGCGCCGGACGCCTGGCGCGACGCCATGCAGGATCCACAAGGCGGTCAACTCGATCCGGTCATGCAGCATTGCAAACGCCACAGCGTGCCGATCATTTGGGATCAGGGCACCTATGTGTCAGCAGGCCAAGGGGCGCTTTGGGAAATTCAGGCGCGCTATGGATACCGTGCCGGCATCTGCCTCGCGCTGCATATGCCGGACGGCAGGCACTTCATGCTGGGTGTCGACCGCGATCAGGCCTTGCCGAACGATCGCACCGAAGTCACGCGCATCGTTGCCGACTTGCAGCTCTTCGCCGTTCATGCGCAGGACACCGCCATGCGCGTCTTGGTCCCCGAGCGATTGCAGCCTGAACGGCCGAAACTCACTCCTCGAGAGCTCGACAGTTTGCGCTGGACCATGGAAGGCAAGACTGCTTGGGAGGTCGGCGCCGTACTCGGCATCACAGAACGAACCGCCGTCTTGCATGTGAGCAACGCAATGCACAAACTCGGCTGTAACAACAAGCACCAAGCCGTGCTCAAAGCGCTGCGGCTCGGCTTGATCCGTTGAGTTGAAGTACTCAGGGATTACCCGCCCCTGTAAGAGTTGTCAGTACCCTCCGCTATCTGGCGCTGCTTCAATCTGGGCATTGCATTCATTGCGGATGCATGTCAACACAGACTGGAGCCACTCGTGCAAAAAATCCGCCAAGTCCCCGACACCGTTGCTGCAAATCGCCGTGTTGATCGCCCTCTCCCTGCAGGTCAGAGTGCACCGCTTCCGCTGGACCCCGGCCTTCTCACGCATGTCGGCGGTGCGGGCCCGCGGGCCCCGCGAACCACTTGGTGATCGCGCGCGAAGCGGCCTAGCCGCACCGAAGCTGCAAGTTGCGGCCGGTGCGAGGCCGCTCGGGCGCTGACCGCGCCCACCGATGCCCTCCCTCTTCCGCCCCGAAGTTGTCGAAGCCCGCCAGCAAGCCTGGCTGGGCGGCATCCAACTCATCCGGCCGCTGTCGCTGTCCTTCCTGACCGCCTGCGCCGTCGTCGCGGCGCTCTTGGTCGTGGGCTATCTGTTTTTCGGCGAGTACACCCGCAAGGCCCGTGTCGGCGGGGTGCTGGTGCCTGATCTCGGAGTGATCCGGCTGATGCCGCCGGAGCCGGCCACCGTGCTGGAGCGCCTCGCGAACGAAGGTCAGGCGGTCAAGCGCGGGCAATTGCTGTTTGTGCTGTCGGCCGATCGCGCCACCGCCGGCGGCGACGCCCAGGCCTCCGTGCAGCGCAGCCTCGCGCTCACGGAGCGCAGCCTGCAGGACGCGCTGCAGCGCCAAAGCCTTCTGCTCGACACCCGGCGCACCGCGCTCGACCGCCAGATCGCCGATCGGCGCGGCGAACTTGCACAGATCGAAACCGAATCGACGCTGCACCGCGAACGGCTCGACTTGGCGCAACAGGCGCTCGCGCAGTACGAATCACTGCACCGTGACAACTTCATCTCCTTCGCGCAATTACGCGCCAAGGGCGAGGAAGCGCTGGCGGTGCGCGCCCAGCTTCAGGCGCTGCAACGGCAGCGGGCCGCGCAGCAGCGGGAGATCGGCGTACTGGAAGGCGAACGCCGCGAACTCCCGCTGCAGGCGCAGGCCGCCCGGGGCGAACTCGAGCGCGATCTCGCCACGGTGGCGCGCGAGGCGACCCAGACGGAGGCGCGCCGCCGCATCCTCGTGCATGCGCCCAGCGACGGCGTGCTCGGCGCGGTGCTGGCCGAACCCGGCCAGCCGGTCACGCCGGCCGCCGCACTGGCCAGCCTGGTGCCGGCCGATGCGCGCCTGCAGGCACACCTGTATGCGCCGTCCAGCGCCTTGGGCTTCGTGCGCCCCGAGCAGGCGGTGCTGCTGCGCTACCAAGCCTATCCGTACCAGAAGTTCGGCCATCAGACCGGGCAGGTGCTGCAGGTCTCGCGCACGCCGCTGCAGGCCGCCGAGATGGCCGGCGTGCCGCTGGCCGGCGTGGCCGCGTTCTCCGACGTGAGTGGCGAGCCGCTGTACCGCATCACAGTAGCGCTCGACCGCCAGACCGTCGCCGCTTACGGCCAGCCTCAGGCGCTGGTGGCGGGCATGCAACTCGAAGCCGATGTGCAGCTCGACCGCCGCCGGCTGATCGAGTGGTTGTTCGAACCGCTGCTCGGCCTGACCAGGCGCGTCGCCGCCGAGCCGACATGACCAGCGCCGAAGCATGAGCACGCCGGGTCGCCCCAGGGGCGCACGCTCCCGCTCGGCGGGACCGCGCGCAGCGCGTACGGTGCCCTGATGAGCGACGGCCTGCGCTGGGGCTGGGGCGGATCGGCCGTGCCGATGGTCCTGCAGACCGAGGGCGCCGAATGCGGGCTGGCCTGCTTGGCGATGGTGGCCGCGCATCATGGCCACCGCACCGACCTGGCCACGCTGCGTCAACGCTTCTCGCTGTCGCTCAAGGGAGCGACCTTGGCCGACCTCGTGTGCTTCGCCGGAGCGCTGCAGCTCAACGCCAGGCCCCTGCGCGCCGAACTGGACCACCTGCCGCAGTTGCAGTTGCCGTGCATCCTGCATTGGGATCTGAACCACTTCGTGGTGCTGAGCGACGTCAGGCGCGCGCGAGGCGGCTGGGTGGCCACCATTCACGACCCGGCACGCGGCATCAGGCGGCTGCCGCTTTCCGAGCTGTCCCGGCATTTCACCGGCGTGGTGCTCGAACTGATGCCCGGTGCCGGCTTCGAGGCCAAGACGGAACGCCAGCATGTCGGCCTGCGCCAGCTGCTCGGTCCGGTGCGCGGCCTGAAGCGCTCGCTGACGCAGATCTTCATGCTCGCCTTGGCGCTGGAGCTGTTCATGCTGCTCGCGCCTTTTCTTCTGCAGTGGGTGGTCGATGGCGCGTTGCTCAGCGGCGACCGCGACCTCTTGATGACGCTGGTGATCGGCTTCGGCCTTTTGATGGGCCTGCAGGTCGCCACCGGCGCGCTGCGTTCCTGGGCGGTGCTCTATCTTTCCAGCACGCTCAACCTGCAGTGGCTGGGCAATGTGTTCGCCCATCTCATGCGCCTGCCGGTGGCGTGGTTCGAGAAGCGCCATGCCGGCGACGTGATGTCGCGTTTCGGCGCGATCCAGAAGATCCAGGAAACGCTCACCACCAGCTTCATCGAGGCGGTGCTCGACGGCCTGCTGGTCGTCGTGACGCTCGCCGTGATGTGGGTCTACAGCGCCCTCTTGACCAGCATTGCGCTGGGCGCGGTCGCGATCTACGCGGTGTTGCGCTGGGCCTTCTTCCGCCCGCTGCGCGATGCCACCGAGGAGGCGATCGTGCACGAGGCCACGCGCTCGACGCACTTCCTCGAATCGCTGCGCGGCGTGCAGGCCATCAAGCTGTTCAACCGGCAGGACGAGCGCCGTGCCCGCTTCATGAATCTGGTGGTCGATGCGATGAATGCCGACATCGCCACCAAGAAGCTCGATCTTGCCTTCGGTGTTGCCAACAAACTCGTGTTCGGCCTGGAGCGCATCGCGGTCATCGGCGTCGGGGCGCTGCTCGTGATGGACGAGCTGTTCACGGTCGGCATGCTGTTCGCCTTCCTTGCTTTCAAGGAGCAGTTCGCGCAGCGCGTGGCCGGCCTGATCGACAAGGTGGTCGAGCTGAAGATGCTGCGGCTGCAGGGAGAGCGGCTGGCCGACATCGTGCTCACCGCACCCGAGGTGCAGGTCGAGGACAAAGGCGCCCGGCAGGAACCGGCAGCGCGGCTCGAGGTGCGCGACGTCGATTTCCGCTACGCCGACACCGAGCCGAAAGTGCTGGAAGGTGCCAGCCTGGTCATCGAGCCGGGCGAGTCGGTAGCCATCGTCGGGCCGTCGGGCTGCGGCAAGACCACCTTGCTCAAGTTGATGCTCGGCATCCATGCGCCGCAAAGCGGCGAGATTCGGGTCGGCGGCGTGCCGCTTGCGCAGCTCGGCCTGGCACGCTGGCGCGACATGATCGGCACGGTGATGCAGGACGATCAGCTGTTCGGCGGCTCCATCGCCGACAACATCGGCTTTTTCGACGTGCAGATGGACGCCGCGAGGGTCGAGGAATGCGCGCGCCTGGCCTGCGTGCACGACGAGATCGAGGCCCTGCCGATGGGCTATCACACGCTGATCGGCGACATGGGCGCGAGTCTGTCGGGCGGGCAGAAGCAACGCGTCCTGCTCGCGCGCGCGCTCTACAAGCGCCCGCGCATCCTCTTTCTCGACGAAGCCACCAGTGCGCTCGACATCGACCGTGAGCGGCTGGTCAACCAGGCGATCCGCGGGCTCGACATCACCCGGGTGATCGTGGCCCACCGGCCGGAAACCATCGCCGCGGCGGCACGGGTCATCGTGCTGCAGGGCGGCCGCGTGACGCAGGACTTGCGCAGCGTGCCCTATCACGCACAGGCCGAAACCGGCCTCTGAAGCGCGGGCCTGAAGCCGGGCTCGGCCCCGGTGCGCTGCGGCACACAAAGGCGCTCGCGGGGTGTGACATTTCGCTCGCGCCGTGCCGGCGCGGCCGGGGGTTTGCTATGGTGCACCTTGTGATTGAAGACGCTTCGCCATTGCCGCAGCTGCATTCGCGCTGCGCGCTCTTTCTCGATTTCGACGGCACGCTGACGCCGATCGTGCTGCGGCCGCAGGATGTCCAGGTCGGCGCCTGGCTGGTGCCCACCTTGCGCAGCCTGCAGTCCCGTTTGAATGGGGCGCTCGCAATCATCAGCGGGCGGCCGCTGAGCGAGCTCGACGCCTTCCTCGCGCCGCTGCGCCTGCCGGCCGCCGGCGTGCACGGCGTGGAGCGGCGCGATGCCCAGGGCCGCACGCGCGTGCAGGCCGGTGCTCCGCCGGCCGATGTGCTCTACACGGTGGAACGTGTCGTGGCTCGCTACCCGGAGCTGCGACTCGAGCGCAAACCTTCGGCGCTCGCTTTGCACTACCGCGAAGCGCCGCATCTCGGCGACGTGTGCCAACAGACCCTGCTGGCGGCGGTGCGGCCGCACCAGGAAGACTGGACCGTGCTGCTCGGCAAGTGCGTGGTGGAGGTCAAGCCCAAGCGTGCCACCAAGGCGCATGCGGTCATCGAGTTCATGGAAAGCGAGGAGTTCGCCGGTCGCGTGCCGCTGTTCATCGGCGACGACGCGACCGACGAAGACGGCTTCACTGCCGTGCAGGCCGCGGGCGGGGCCGGCGTGAAGGTCGGGCCCGGGCCGAGCGGTGCGCTGCACCGCCTCGCCGACCCCGATGCGGTGCGCGCCTGGTTGGAGGCGGCCCTCGCACAATGGCCGCAGTCGGCTCAGCCGCAGAGCGCGCCATGAGCCGGCAGGGCCGCCGGGGCAAGGAAAGCGCCCTTCCCGGTACGCGTG
>NZ_JACDCU010000454.1 GCF_013817365.1 Methylibium sp.
GCCTCGCACGCGGTGGAGCGCGAGTTCGCCAAGGCCGACTTCGAGGCGGCGGTCGTGCGCTGCAAGGAGTACATCGCCGCGGGCGACTGCATGCAAGTGGTGCTCGGTCAGCGCCTGAGCAAGCGCTATACCGAAAGCCCGCTGTCGCTGTACCGCGCGCTGCGCTCGCTGAACCCGTCGCCCTACATGTACTTCTACGACCTCGGCGAGTTCCAGATCGTCGGCGCGTCGCCCGAGATCCTGGTGCGCCACGAACACGTGCAGGACGGCGACAAGACGGGCGAGAAGCTCACCATCCGCCCGCTCGCCGGCACCCGGCCGCGCGCTGCCACGCCCGAGCAGGACCGCGTCGCCGAACAGGAACTGCTGGCCGACCCGAAGGAGCGTGCCGAGCACCTGATGCTGATCGACCTGGCGCGCAACGACATCGGCCGCATCGCCCAAACCGGCTCGGTCAAAGTGACCGAGGCCTTCGCGATCGAGCGCTATTCGCACGTGATGCACATCGTCAGCAATGTCGAGGGCCTGCTGAAGCCCGGCACCACCAACATGGACGTGCTGCGTGCGACCTTTCCCGCTGGCACGCTATCGGGTGCGCCGAAAATCCGCGCTATGGAGATCATCGACGAGCTCGAGCCGGTGCAGCGCGGCATCTACGGCGGCGCCTGCGGCTACATCAGCTTCGCTGGCGACATGGACGTCGCCATCGCCATCCGCACGGGCATCGTCAAGGACAACGTGCTCTATGTGCAGGCCGCGGCCGGCGTGGTGGCCGACTCGGTGCCCGAGTTGGAGTGGAAGGAAACCGAGGCGAAGGCCCGCGCCGTGCTGCGGGCGGCAGAGCTGGTCGAAGAGGGGTTCTGACATGTTGCTGATGATCGACAACTACGACAGCTTCACCTACAACCTGGTGCAGTACTTCGCCGAACTCGGCGAAGCGGTGAAGGTGCTGCGCAACGACGAGATCGACGTGGCCGGCATCGAGGCTTTGCGCCCCGATCGGCTGGTGATCTCGCCCGGGCCCTGCTCTCCGGCCGAAGCCGGCATCTGCGTCGAGGCGATCCGCCATTTCGCCGGCAAGTTGCCTATCCTCGGCGTGTGCCTGGGCCACCAGGCGATCGGCGCGGCGCTGGGCGGGCGCATCGTGCGGGCGCGGGTGCAGATGCACGGCAAGGCGAGCCAGATCACCACCGACGGCAAGGGCGTGTTCAGCGCGCTGCCGGAGCGTTTCGACGTGATTCGCTATCACTCGCTGGCCATCGAGCGAGAAACGCTGCCGGCGGAGCTGAACGTCAGCGCGACCACCGAAGACGGCGAAATCATGGGCGTGCGCCACAAGACGCTAGCGATCGAAGGCGTGCAGTTCCACCCGGAATCGATCCTGACCGAGCACGGCCACGCGATGTTGAAGAACTTTCTCGACCACACGCACTGACTGACGAAGAGGTTCGCACCATGCCCATCACCGACAGCGCCGCGCTGCAGCGCACGATCGAGCACCGGGAGATCTTCCACGACGAGATGCTGCACCTGATGCGCCGCATCATGAGCGGCGAGATGTCGCCGGTGATGATCAGCGCGCTGATGGTCGGCCTGCGCGTGAAGAAGGAAACCATCGGCGAGATCGCCGCCGCCGCCCAGGTGATGCGCGAGTTCGCGACGCCCGTGCCGGTGGAAGACAAGACGCACCTGGTCGACCTGTGCGGCACCGGCGGCGATGCCGCGCAAACCTTCAACATCTCGACCGCGGCGATGTTCGTCGCCGCCGCGGCCGGTGCCCGGGTGGCCAAGCACGGCGGGCGCAGCGTGTCGTCGACTTCGGGCAGCGCCGATGTGCTGGAGGCGCTGGGCGCGCGCATCGACCTCAAGCCCGCGCAGGTGGCCGAATGCCTCGCCGAGACCGGCATCGGTTTCATGTTCGCGCCCAACCATCACCCCGCGATGAAACACGCCGGGCCGATCCGCAAGGAACTCGGCGTGCGCACCATCTTCAACATCCTGGGGCCGCTGACCAATCCGGCCGGCGCCTTGAGGCAGCTGATGGGCGTGTTTCATCCCGATCTGGTCGGCATCCAGGTGCGCGTGCTGCAACGTCTGGGCGCCGAGCATGTGCTGATCGTCTACGGCATGAACGGCATGGACGAGGTTTCGCTTTCCGGCGAGACGCTCATCGGTGAGCTCAAGGCCGGCGAATTGCGCGAGTACACGGTCCACCCGAGCGACTTCGGCTTGCCGGTTTACGACACGCGCGTGCTCAAGGTGGCCGGGCAGGCCGAATCGGTCGATTGCATCCGCCGCGCGTTGGCCGGCGAAGACGGCCCCGTGCGCGACATCGTGCTTCTCAATGCCGGCGCGGCGCTGTACGCCGCCGATGTGGCCGCTTCCATCCGCGAGGGTGTGAAGCTGGCAAGGGAGGCGGTCACCTCCGGAGCGGCCCGCGCAAAGCTCGATCAGTTCGTCACCGTCAGCACGCGGCTCGCGGCCTCGGCATGAGCGACATCCTCGAGCGCATCGTCGAGGTCAAGCGCGATGAGGTCGCCGCCGCCAAGGCGCGGCGCTCGCTCGCATCGCTGCGCGAAGAGGCCGAGTCGGCCGAGCGGCGCGGTGACTTGCGCGACTTCATCGGCGCCATGCGGGCGAAGATTGCCGCAGGCAAGGCGGCGGTGATTGCCGAGGTCAAGAAGGCCAGCCCGAGCAAGGGCGTGCTGCGCGAACACTTCGTGCCGGCCGAGATCGCCGAAAGCTATGCCGAGCACGGCGCGGCCTGCCTGAGCGTGCTGACCGATGAGCGTTTCTTCCAGGGCGCGGCTGCCTACCTTCAGCAGGCCCGAGGTGCCTGCACCCTACCGGTGCTGCGCAAGGATTTCATGATCGCGGAGTTCCAGGTGTTCGAGGCGCGCGCGATGCAGGCGGACTGCATTCTGCTGATCGCAGCCTGCCTGGACGACGCGCAGATGGTCGATCTGGAATCGGTCGCCCACGCGCTGGGCATGTCAGTGCTGGTCGAAGTGCACGATGGCGCGGAGCTGGAGCGGGCGCTGCGGCTGAAGACACCGCTGATCGGCATCAACAACCGCAACCTGCGCAGCTTCGAGGTT
>NZ_JACDCU010000455.1 GCF_013817365.1 Methylibium sp.
CCGGGCGAACTCGAGCTGCTGCTCGACGAAGTGGCCGGCAAGATGCACGCCGTGCTCGACAGCCTGGTCATCGACACCGAGAGCGATCACAACACGCAGGACACGGCCCGCCGCGTCGCCAAGATGTACGTGAGCGAGGTCTTCAAGGGCCGCTACATCGCGCAGCCGCCGGTCACCGAGTTTCCGAACATCGAACGCCTGAACGAGCTGATGATCATCGGCCCGATCACCGTGCGCAGCGCCTGTTCGCACCACCTGTGCCCGATCATCGGGCGCGTGTGGATCGGCGTGATGCCCAACGAGCACTCCAACCTGATCGGCCTGTCCAAGTACGTGCGCCTGACCGACTGGATCATGAGTCGGCCGCAGATCCAGGAGGAGGCGGTGATCCAGCTGGCCGATCTGCTGCAGGACAAGGTGAGCCCCGACGGCCTGGCCATCGTGATGGAGGCCGACCACTTCTGCATGCACTGGCGCGGCGTCAAGGAAACCAACGCCAAGATGATCAACAGCGTGATGCGCGGCAGCTTCCTCAAGGATGCCAGCCTGCGCCGCGAGTTCCTCTCGCTTGTCGGCAACCGAAGGGACTGAAGCCATGCTCGTCCGTCTGCTCTACGCCAGCCGCGCCGCCGAGCCGGTCACGCCCGTCGTCATCGACGAGATCCTCGCGCAGGCCCGGGCCCACAACCCGGCGCTCGGCGTCACCGGCATCCTGTGCCACTGCGGCGACACCTTCCTGCAGGTGCTCGAAGGCGGTCGCGACGCCGTCAACACGCTCTACACACGCATCTCCTGCGACCCGCGCCACCGCAACGTGGCGGTGTTGCACTTCGAGGAGGTCGCCGAGCGCCGCTTCGCCGGCTGGACGATGGGCCAGGTGAACATGGCCAAGGTCAATCCGTCGATCGTGCTGAAGTACAGCGAGATGCCGCAGCTCGATCCGTTCACGGTCTCGGGCAAGGTGTCGATGGCGCTGCTGGAAGAGCTGATCGCGACGGCAGCGATTGTGGGGCGGGCTGGGTAGGGCGGCGGATCGCCTGCCGGGCTGTTTCTGATCAGCGAGACTCCCAGCCAAAACGATGCCTTAAGCTTGCTATAGAAGGCAGTAAAACGCACAATGCGTTTTATGGCACGCTCACCGACCTCCCCAACGCCCGAGGCAGTTGCTCTCCAGGCCAAGGCGCTCGGGGAACGCATCCGGGCGGCGAGAACCCGCCGGAAACTCCGCCGGATGGACCTCGCCGAACGGACGAGCCTGTCCCGCTCGACCGTGGAAGCCATCGAGCGCGGCGATCTTGGCACGGGCCTTGGCGCCTATCTGCGTGCGCTGTGGGCGCTCGGGCTCGAGCAGGAGGTGTCCATCGTGGCCGATCCCGGTCTGGACCGCGACGGGCTCTCGCTGGAGTTGTCTGCGCAGACCAAACGTGTTCGGGTGCAGAGGAAGGTCGACAATGACTTCTAAGCTGCCGCAGGCCGCGTACGTCTGGGTCTACCTGCCTGGCGACGTCGAGCCGACGCTGTGCGGCCGCTTCGATCACTAGCTCACCGCTGATCGCGCCGTGGGCAGCTTCGTCTACGGCCGCAGCTATCTCGCCAACCCGCAGGCGCTCGCGATCGATCCGGTCGCTTTGCCGCTCCACGGCGACCGGCTGTTCGAGACCGCGTCCGACCAAGGATGCTTCGGGGTCGTCTCCGATGCGATCCCCGACGACTGGGGTCGCTATGTCATCGACCGCCGGCACGGCAAGCAGGATTTCCCGGTCGGATACCTCCTGCACTCCCTGGACGACCGGGTCGGCAACCTTTCCTTCAGCGCCCACGACGCCGAGCGGCCGCCACTCAGGCGGGAATCGGCCCCGCTTCCGGGCCTGGGGCTGCTCGACGATGCGCTGCGCATCGTGGTGGGGCTCGAAGCGGGGCAGTCGATCCCGCCCGAGTTGGAGGACCGCATCATGCTCAACACCGCGATGGGCGGCGCGCGGCCCAAGCTGACCATGGCGCACGACGGCGCGCAGTGGCTCGCCAAGTTGCCGTCGCGTCGCGACGATCCTGAGATCCCGGCGGCGCGGCTCGAGGCTGCAATGCTCGATCTCGCGTCACGGTGCGGCATCGGCACGGTGCAGGCCCGCGTCGTGAGCCTCGACGGCGGCGACGTGCTCCTCGTGGGGCGTTTCGACCGCACGCTCATCGCCTCCGAAGCGCACCCGTCGGGATGGGCGCGCGATGCCTACTTGAGCGCTCGCTCCGTATTTGCCTCCCGACCGACCGTGCAGGCGTACAGCTTCGCCGGCTCCTACCCGCGGCTCGCGCGCGAACTCGGTCGCTACAGTTCGCATCCGCTGAACGACCGGCACGACCTGTTCCGCCGCATGGTTTTCAACTGTGCGACATCCAACACCGACGACCACGATCGCAATCACGGTTTCATCGCGGACCCGAACGCCAGCCCGGGCACTTACCGACTCGCGCCCGCCTTCGACCTGGTTCCCCGCATTCATGGCACGAGTCGGCGTTTTCAGGCGCTTGCCATCGGCGATGGCGGGCACGCACCGGGAATCGACAACATCATGAGCAGTCATGCTGCGTTCGATCTCACGAAGGCGGCAGCGCTGGGGATCGTCGGCGACGTTCAAGCCGCGGTCGTTGATCAGTGGCGCCACTGTCTCGAGGATCAAGGCTTGTCGGCTCTTGCCATCAGGCGCCTGGCGAGGTGCTTCGAGCCGTTGCCTGCGATGGCGGCGAAGGACGTTGGAGGCTGAGCCGCGCCCGCCGCACAGTGAACCGGCTGAAAGGCAAACGGCGCCCCGCAGGGCGCCGTCTGCCAAGCGTAAAGTGGCTCAGAACCTGAACGCCAGCCGCAACCCGCCCCAGTGCCGCCCGTTCACCATGATCGGTGCGGCCACTTCCTTCATCACCACGAAGTTTCCGCCGCCCATGTCGCGCCGGTAGGTCTGCAGCAGGAACGGCCTCGTGTTGCGCGCCGAGGCCAGGCCGGTGCGGTCGTTGAAGATGCGCCGGTAGCGGCTGTTCGCGGTGTTCCAGGTCACGTCGCCGGCTCGCTGCGCGTGGCAGTACAGCTTGTTGTGCGTGGCCAC
>NZ_JACDCU010000456.1 GCF_013817365.1 Methylibium sp.
TTGCGGCCCAGTACGGGACCCATGCGCACGGCATACACGCCGGCCTTGGGCAGCGGCTGTCCCCACTCGGCACAGTCGCCGACGGCGAACACCTGCGGGTGCGACACCGAGCGCAACTGCTCGTCGACGCGAATGAACCCCCGTTCGCTGACGACCAACGATCCGCGTCGAGCCGGGTCGAGCTGCCAGGCGTGCGCCTCGGCGCCGGTGGCCCAGAGCACCAGGTCGCTGCTGCGCGCGATGGTGTCGCACCAGGCCGTCGCCAGCTGAACCCTGACGCCGGCCCGGGTCAGGGCTCGTGCGCAGGCCCGGCGGGCTGCCGGCGACACGCCTGGCAGCAAGGTGACGGCCCGTGTGACCAGGCCCCCGTGCACCAGGCGATCCGGGCGCATCGAGCGCAGGCGGGCCAGCACGGCCAGAAGCGATTCGAAGCCCGCAGCGCCCCCGCCTACCGCCGTCACCGTGGCCGGGCGATCGGATGGGTCGGCTCTCCAGTTCTCCAGCACGCGCTCGTAACCGGCGCGCAACTGCGACAGCGGGCGCAGAGCCAGCAGGGGGGTGCCTTCGGCCCGCGGCGGGCGCAGTGTCGAGCCCAGGTTGAGGGACAGCACGTCGTACCCGATGACTTCGCTCGAGCCCAGCGTCACGCAGCGCCGAGGAGCGTCGAGCGCATCGATCTCGGCTTCGATCCAGTGTGCCCCGGCCGCGGCGCACAGCGCGCGAAAGTCGATGACGATATCGTCGTAGCGGTAGATGCCGGCCAGCCAGCCCGGCACCATGCCCGAATAGGGGGCCAGGGCCTGAGGGGACACGACGAGCAATTCGACGCCGGGCAGCGGTGCGCGCACCCAGTCCAGCAGCACCTGCGCGTGGGCATGGCCGGCGCCGACGAGCACGAGGCGCTTCACGGCAACCACCCCGATGGCAGGCGCGCGAGATCGGCGGCCACATCGATGTCCGAAACCGCCGGCAGTTCGGCCCAACTCAGGCCGGCCGCGCGTGCACGATCTCGTGTCGTGGCCATCACTTGCGCGGTGCTCCAGGCGATCCCCGCGAAGAGGTCGGACGCGTCGCGGCGCAGGCCCACCAGCGCATAGCCGCCATCGAGCGCGGGCCCAGGGCCGTCGTCGCGTCAGCATTGCCACCGTTGACCACCAGCACCTCGGCGCCCCGCTCGCGCAGCGCCGCGAGCGCGCGCAACGTGCCCCCGACGCAGGCGGCTTCGTTCAGGACGGGCAGGATGATGCTCAGGGTTGTCTTCATCGCGCGTCGTTCAGCGCCCAGTCGTAGTCGAGGAAGGCGACCTCGACCTTCTCACTGCGGATCCGTTCGCGGTCGGCCTGCGCATCGGCCAGCGGGTCGGCGTGCTTCGCCGCAAAGCCGGCCAGCGAGGCGATGCCGCGGTGGCCGAGAGCGAAGTCTTCGCCGTACCAGTCGAAAATCTTCGACAGTTCCAGGCGGCCGCGCTGAACGTTCCAGCGGTTGCGCGTGCGGTCGGCCAGGAAGCGCTGCGTCTGCTGCGCCAGTTGCGCATCCAGCCGCTCGGCCACGAAGGCTTCCTCGCGCATCATCGGGCAGCCGATGGAGGCACAGTTCACGGCGAAGTGCACGCGGGGATCGTCGTAGACGCCGCGCTTGCGCAGCATCTGGTGCTCGATGTCGTCCAGCGAGACCTTGCCGCCGAGCAGTGCGATCCACTTCGGCTTCCACGGGCTCGACAGCAGGCTGCCCAGGTCCTTGATCGACTTCAGGTCCGGGTATTTCGTCAGGATGAGTTCGACCGTGAACGCGTTGTAGGCGTTGATCAGGAAGGCCTGCTGCTGCGCCTTCGAGAACGAAGCGAAATGCGGCGCCGAAACGGCCGAGAGCGACTCCACGTAGCTTCGCAGCGCCGGGCGATCCGCCGCGAAGCCGGCGTAGCGCAACTGTGAGGCCTGGCCGCCGCGCAACAGCACCACATGTTTGCTCAGCAGCACCGTCCAGGCGGCGTGGCCATGATCGAACGCTTGCGCAAACGCCGGCCGCGCGAGGGCCGCCGCAGCCAGTGCCAGTGCCAGTGCGAAGTGCCGTCGACGCAGCATCAGGCACGCTCCCAGCGGTGATAGCGCCCGACCCATTCCAGCAGCTTCTTTGGCGTGTGCGTGCTTCCATTCGCCGGCCACGTACTTGTTGGCCTCGGCGAGCGTCGAGTAGGTGTGGATGGTGCCCGCGATCTTGTTCAGACCCAGGCCGTGCTTCATGGCCAGCACATACTCGGCCAGCAAGTCGCCTGCGTGACGAAGGTGACGCGGAGGATCCTGTCCCCCTCACCGATCCCGAGGTGGCGCGCGTGGGGCTGTCGGAAACCGACGCGAAGGGTCGTCGAGGCCGTACTTCGCGGCGAAGGCACAGCCGTCATGCGGCCCCGACCGCGACGAACTGGGCGACAGGAACCGGCTCGTCTGCACCGGCCACCGTGGGCGCCTCGAGCGCGCCACCGCAACTGCTGCCGTGCCCCGCGGTGCAGCCGTAGCAGTGGTCGGCGCTCCGGATGTCCTCGCCCGCGATGTCGTGCGCCAGCAGGTCACGCAGATGGGGCCGCGGTGCCCCGTTCACGCGGGCTCGCAAGCCCAGCATCTGGTTGAAATCGCAGTCGTAGAGATCGCCTTGCCAATCGACGCTGATCGAGTAGCGGCACATCACGGCGTCGAGGTTGTCTTCTCGGTGCGCGTCGCGCAGCAGCTTCATGTACGGAGCAAACATACCCTTGCTGACCAAGGTGCTGCCGAAGCGCTGGATCGGCATGTTCGTCAGTGCGTACAGATGGTTGAAGCGGATGCCGAAGTGCAGCATCAGTTCACGCTTGTAGTCGGCTTGCAGCGCGCCCTGTGGCGGCGGCAGCACCGCCCCCTGCGGGTTGTAGACCAGGTTCAGCACCAGGCCCTTGCCCACGTCGCCGTAACCCAGCGCGTTGAGCTGGCGTAGCCCGGCGATGCTTTGTTCGAACACGCCGTCGCCACGCTGGCGGTCGACGGCGGCCGGGGAGTAGCACGGCAGCGAGGCCGTGACTTCCACGCCCTGTGCGGCCAGGAAGGCGGCCAGGTCTTGCT
>NZ_JACDCU010000005.1 GCF_013817365.1 Methylibium sp.
AAGAACAGGCACACCGCCAGCGCCGCCCGGCGCGGTGCGGGATGAACGGGCGTTTCCTCCAGGCTGAGCGCCGCAGGCAGGAAGGCGGCCTCATCGCTCAGGCGCTTGGGGCCGGCAAGCTCGCGGCGCGCAGACCAGGCGGCCGCAAAGACGGCGCGGTAGCGGCCCAGCAAGTCGAAGACCGGATGAAGCGGGGTTACGGCGTTTGTCTTCGTGTTCATGGGAGTTCGCTGCAAGCCTCGAAAGGGCACGCGCTTGGTGGTGGCATTCTTGATACCATGTAGCGATGCTGATCGTGCTCGATACCAATGTGTTCGTCGGCGCGTGCCTGGGCAAGGGGGCATCGAACGCCGTGGTACACGAGTGTTTGGCGGGGCGTTTTCAGCCGCTCATGGCAGCCGCGCTGCTGACCGAGTACGAAGACGTGCTGGCGCGCAGCGCGCTGTTCGCCAAGAGCCGGCTCGACGCGGCTGAACGCGATGAGTTGCTGGACATCTTTCTGGCCTCGTGCCGTTGGACGCGCATCTACTACGGTTGGCGGCCGAACCTGCGCGACGAGGGCGACAACCACTTGGTGGAGTTGGCCGTGGCGGGCGGGGCCGACCGCATCGTCACGCACAACTTGCGCGATCTGCGCTCGGCCGAGTTGAAATTCCCGGGGCTCGAGGCCGTCACGCCGGCGCAGCTCCTCAAACTGGAGGTGACTTGATGAGTGCACTGACTGTTCGCCTGCCCGACGACAAGTACGAGCGCCTGAAGGCGCTGTCCAAGCGCCGCGGCACCAGCGTGAACCGGCTGATCGACGAGATGGCCACACTGCTGTTGGCCGAGTTCGACGCCGAGGCGCGCTTTGCGCTGCGCGCCGAGCGCGGGAGCGGCAAAGTACAGCGCGGCGTTGAGTTGCTGCGCAAGGCCCGGGGCCCGTAGGCACGCAGCAGACCGCAGGGGCAGCGTTCATGTCGCCTCTCCCCCGGCCTGCATCGACCAGAGATGCGCATACAGCCCCTTGGGCCTGTGCGCCAATTCGTCGTGCGTGCCCGCCTCCACGATGCGGCCCTTGTCCATCACGATGATGCGGTGGCACTGCCGCACCGAGCTGAGCCGGTGGGCGATGACGATGACGGTGCGGCCCCGGCAGATGGCCGCCATGTTCTTTTGCAGGATGGCCTCGCTCTCGTAGTCGAGCGCGCTGGTCGCCTCATCGAAGATCAGGATGCGCGGGTGGGTGAACAGCGCCCGCGCGATGGCGATGCGCTGGCGCTGCCCGCCGGACAGGCCCGTGCCCTGCTCGCCGACGACGGTGTCGTAACCCTCGGGCAGTTCGCTGATGAACTCGTGCGCGCCGGCCAGTTGCGCCACCTGCATCACCTGCTCGATCGGCGCGGCGGGGTCGGTGATGGCGATGTTCTCGCGCACGCTGCGGTTGAACAGCCAGTTTTCCTGCAGCACCACGCCGATCTGGCGGCGCAGCTGGGCCGCGTCGATCAGGCTGATGTCCACGCCGTCAACCAGCACGCGCCCCTGTTCGGGCGTGTACAGGCGCTGCACCAGCTTGGTCAGGGTGCTCTTGCCCGAGCCGCTGCGCCCGACGATGCCGATCACTTCGCCGCGCCCGACGTCCAGGCTCAAGCCGTGCAGCACCGGCGGCGCCTCGGGCCGGTAGCGAAAACTCACCTGGTCGAACTGGATGCGGCCCTTCAAGGGCGGCAGTTGCGCGGCGGTGGTGGGCGGCACCTCGGTGCGCGTGTCGAGGATGTCACCCAGCCGCGCCATCGAGATGCCGGTCTGTTGGAAATCCGTCCACAGCTGGGCCATGCGCATGATGGGCTGGGCCACGCGCTGGGCGAACATGTTGAAGGCGACGAACTGCCCGACCGTGAGCTGCTGGTCCATGACCAGGCGCGCGCCGTACCACAGCGTGAGCGCGCTGACCAGCTTGCCGATCAGGTTGATGCCCTCGTGGCCGTAGCTGGCCAGGGTGCTGGTCTTAAAGCTGGCCGACACGTAGGCGGCGAGCTGGTCGTCCCAGCGCTTGGCCACTGCCGGCTCCAGGGCGCTGGCCTTGACGGTCTGGATGCCGGTGATGGTCTCCACCAGCAAGGCCTGGTTCTCCGCCCCGCGGGCGAACTTCTCGTTCAGGCGGGCGCGCAGGATGGGCATGAGCAGCAGGCTCAGGCCCAGGTACAGCGGCAGGCTGATCAGCACGATGAGCGTGAGCGGCACGCTGTAGGCGAACATCACGGCGATGAAAATCACCGAGAACAGCACGTCGAGCACCAGGGTCAGGGCGTTGCCGGTCAGGAAGCTGCGGATGTTCTCGAGTTCGCGCACGCGCGCCACCGAGTCGCCCACGCGCCGAGCCTGGAAGTAGGCGAGCGGCAGGTTGACGAGATGGCGGAACAGCCGCGCCCCCAGCTCCACGTCGATGCGGCTGGTGGTGTGGCTGAACACGTAGGTGCGCAGCGCATTCAGCACGCTCTCGAAGACGACGATCTCCAGCAGGCCGACGACCAGCACGTCCAGCGTGGTCAGGCCGCGGTGCACCAGCACCTTGTCCATCACGACCTGGAAGAACAGCGGGCTGACCAGAGCGAATAGCTGCAGGAACAGCGAAAGCACCAGCACCTCGCCCAGCAGCCTGCGGTACTTGACTAGGCTGGGGATGAACCAGCTGAAGTCGAACTTGGCGAGTTCGCCGGCCAGACTCGCGCGGCTGGTGATGAGGATGAGCTCGCCGGTCCACTGCTCGGCGAAGCTGCTCAGCGGCTCGATGGTGGGGCGGCCGCGCTCGTCGGCGCTGGTGTCCTGGAGCAGGACGCGCCCGCCGTCGCACTGGGCCAGCACGACGATGCGCTGGCCGCCTTCGCGCTCGCGCATGACGGCCAGTGCCGGCAGCGGCGCGAGCGACAGGCGATCGGGGCTGCTGCGGCTGCGCTTGGCCTTGAGCCCCAGATGCTTGGCGGCCAGCAACAGATCGTCGAGGCTCGCGCGGTGGCTCGGCGGCCAGCCGAGTTGGTGAGCAATGGCCACGGGGTCGCCGGCCACGCGGTGCAGCCGCGCGATCAGGCACAGGGCGACGAGGCCGGGATCGGTGCGTTGTCCGGCGCCGCGCGGCGCCGCCTGATCCTCAACGCCGAGGACCGCTGTTCCTGACATCCCCACTCCCTCAGTCGTTGGCGGTGTACGCCTTGGCGCGAGAGTGTCGGGGTGCTGTGGATTACGGTGATATCCCCCGAAAGAGCGCTGTCAACTCTTACAGGTGCGGGTGACGTCGAACGCGGATAAGAGGGGCTGTTCGACTACGAAGCCACGCTGTACAAGGGTGTGGCGATGGAGCGGCTCCAGGAAGTGGCCGACGCACTCAAGCTGCGCGTGCGCGAAGTCATCACGCTGGACCCGGTGTAGCCCGGTGCTTGCGGTCTGCCGGATGTAAATCGCCGGAACAGCTCGAAGGCAGTACTCAGCCGGACACGCGCCGCTCGAGTCGCCCGACAAGCCGTCACGCCGAAGGCCCGAGCAGCCCGTGCTCGCGCGCATACCGCAGCAACTCCACCGCGCTGCCGACGCCCAGCTTCTGGCGGATCTGCGTCTGGTAGTTCGCCACTGTCTTCGTGCTCAGGCGCAGCGCCTGCGCGATGTCGTCGACGCTGCGGCCGGTGCACAGTTGCTGGAGGATGTCGAACTCGCGGCTGCTCAGGCTGCGGTGCGGCGGGCCGTCTGCGGACTGCGCGGCGCCGAGTGCGGCCACGTCGGGCGAGAGCGCGGTTTCGCCGCGTGCGGCGCGGCGCACGGCATCGACCAGCACTTCCGGTGCGCTGCTCTTCGTCACGAAACCGGCCGCGCCAGCGCGCAGGCATTGGTCGAGCATGGCCGCGCCGTCGTGCATGGTGAACACCAGCACGGGCAGGCCGGGCCGCCGCTGGGTCAGGCGGCGCAGCAGTTCCAGGCCGCTGCGGCCCGGCATCGACAGGTCGAGCACCAGCAGATCGACCGCATCACCGCCCGCAGCCGTGAGTGCGCCATAGGCAGCGTCGGCGTCCGAGAACTCGGCGACGACCGCCATGTCGGGTTCGAGTTCGAGCAGGCGGCGATACCCGGCGCGCACGACGGCGTGGTCGTCGGCCAGCGCGACGCGCAGGGTGGTGGAAAGGGTCGCTTGGCTCATGGCGCAGTGTCGCCGCGCGCGGTGCGTGTGCCGGCATCGTCGGCCGAACCGCCATTCGCCGCACTGCCGACGTCGTTGTCGACGCGGCCAATGCCGCGACTCTTGCCGCTGCCGCTGGCGTTGGTGTCGGCGCTGCCGCCAGCCGTGTCGATCACGAACGGCAACCGTGCATCGAGGCGCAACCCCGGCTTGGCGGTGCGGAGTTCGTCGACCGCACGCCATTCCAGATCGCCGCCGGCCGCCCAGACGCGCTCCTTCACGCCGGCCAGCCCATTGCCGCGCTGCCAGGCACCGGCGTCCAGGCCGCGGCCGTCGTCCTCGACCGACCACTGCAGCAGCCCGCGCTCACCGTCCCGCTCGACGCGCACGCCGAGCCGCGCGTTGCGCGCGTTGGCATGGCGCGCCACGTTGGTGAGCGCCTCCTGGCTG
Source organism: Methylibium sp. (assembly GCF_013817365.1). GTDB lineage: Bacteria > Pseudomonadota > Gammaproteobacteria > Burkholderiales > Burkholderiaceae_C > Methylibium. The sequence goes on from NZ_JACDCU010000005.1 coordinate 4,595, forward strand.
ATGCGGTAGACCGTCAGCACCAGTTCGCGCGACAGCAGGAGTTCGCTCGCGGCGTTGTCGCCCGTTGCCGCACATTCGAAGTCGAGCGTGTACCGCGTGGTCTGCCCGGGCGATTGAGCCCAGGCCTGCACCAGCGTCGCCAGCAGCTCGCGCAGCCGCAGCACCGGCTCAACGCCCGCCTCGAAGCTCGCCTCGCCCAGGCCGAGCGGGCGCAGCCGCGTCAGGAGGCCGCGGACTTCCTGCTGAATGCGCGCGCACTGCTCGCCCATGCCGGCCACCACCGCGGCCAACTCGGGAACATCGACCAGGCGCTTTTGCAGCCAGGCGGCATCGACGCGCAGTGCCGTCAGGTGCTGGCCGAACTCGTCGTGCAGTTCGCGCGCGAGCCGGCTGCGCTCGTCTTCCTGCAGGGTGAGTACCTGGCGGGCGAGGCCGCGGCGCGCTTCCTCGGCTTGTTCGAGAGCACCGCTCAGGTGGCGCAACGCGGTGGCGATGGCGTCGAGTTCGCGGATCGGCATCGGCGGCAGGCCGCGCAGCGGCGCCAGCTCCTGGCGCTCGATGCGCGCGATGGCGTCGAGCAGCGGACGCAGCGGCCGGAACGCGCGGCGCAGGTGCAAGTGCATCACCGCCAGCAACACCGCGCTGCCCAGCGCCAGCAGCCCGAGCAGTTCGAGCAACTGTTCGAGCGCTTCGCGCTGCTCGCTGTCGGGCGAGGCGTGCAGTTGCAGGCGCCAGACTTCGCCGCCCGGCCGCGGCAGCGGCCACTCCACCACATGCGCCGGCGGCGGCGGGAACACCCGCTGGTTCAGCGCCACCAGCCAGCCCAGGGCCGGCGGCGGCGGCTCGTCGGCGTGCTCGGGAAGCAGGGCGCGGCCCTGCGCGTCGTACAACTGCAGGCGAAGGTGGCGCAGCTTTTCGGTCGTCTGCAACCAGCGCAGGGCTTGCAACAGCTCTGCAGGAGCCCGCTCATCGGCGCCGGGTGCGGACAGCACCGCCATGGCACGGGCGAGGGTCACGGCCGCGTCGGTTTCCTCGCGCATGTCGTCACGGGCTCGCCACAGGCCGAGCAACAAGGCCAGCAGCAAGCCGCCGAGCGTGACCGCCAGCGCGCCTCGCATGACCACTCGCGGCAGTTCGATGGGAGCCGGGTTGCGCATCAGGTCGGGAGAAATTCCCGTCGCTCGCGGCGAAGCAGCGCGCTCAAAATCCAAGGTTTGCATTCATAACAACAGAGGAGACGACCGATGGGACAGATTTGGAAAAGAAACGGCGGCGCGCGTCCGATCGCGGACCTCACCCAAGGCCCCGCACTATCGCCGCTGTCCAAAAGCCTTGTAGCCCGAGGCTGGCTGGGACTTGCCCTGATCGCGATGCCCGCCGTCGCGACCGCGCAAAGCGCACCGGCCCCCGACACGCCGGCCACGACCACGAAGCTCCAGCGCGTCGAGATCATCGGCACTTCGCCGCTGCCCGGCCAGGGCATCGACCGCGACCTGCTGCCCTACTCCACCCAGCTCATCAAGCGCGAGCGCATCGAAGACGCGCAGGCCGGCAACCTGGTCGATTACCTCAACCGCCGCGTGCCCGGCGTGCAGGTCAACGACATCCAGGGCAGCCCCTTCCAGGGCGACCTCACCTACCGCGGCTTTCGCGCCTCGCCGCTGCTCGGCGCCGGGCAGGGTTTGTCGGTCTACCTCGACGGTGTGCGCATCAACGAGCCCTTCGGCGACGTCGTCAACTTCGACCTGATTCCGGAGTTCGCGGTCAACACGATCTCGCTGGTGCCCGGCGCCAACCCCGCCTTCGGCCTCAACTCGCTCGGCGGCGCGCTGGCCTACACCACGCACGACGGCCGCAGCGCGCCCGGCGCGCGCGCCGAACTCTCCGGCGGCAGCTTCGGCCGCAAGCGCCTGGACCTGAGCTACGGCCGCAACGACGAGGCCAGCGGCTGGCACCAGTTCGCGGCCTTCACGTACTTCGAGGAAGACGGCTGGCGCGACCATTCCGAAGGCGACCTCGGCCAGTTCCTCGCCAAGATCGGCCGCGACAACGGCACCACCAACTGGAGCATCGGCCTGCTGCTCGGCCGCAGCGACCTGGTCGGCAACGGCCTGATTCCCGCCTACACCATCGATGACGGCCAGCTCGAGAAGGACCTGTACTTCAGCCGCCGCGAGTCGGTCTACACCTTTCCCGACCAGACCGAGAACAAGCTCGAGCAGCTCAGCTTCAACCTGCAGCACACGCTCACCGCGACGAGCTCGATCTCGGCGCTGGCCTACGTGCGCCACAGCACGCGCGACACCATCAACGGCGACGAGGCCGAAGAAGAACCCGAGAACCCGGGCGACCCGAACGCCGCCTTCAACAGCACCCGCACCACCCAGACCGGCTACGGCGCCGGCCTCAACTACGCCAGCCAGGTCGGCGCGCACCAGTGGCAGGTGGGCGCCACGGTCGATACCAGCAGCGTCGGCTACCGGCAGTTCGAACGCGGCGGCCTGTTCACCCCCGATCGCGGCGTGGAGCCGGCGCCGGGCTTCGGCAACGAACTGTCGGCCGACGTGGACGGCGAATCAACTCACTACGGCCTCTATGCCAGCGACACGATCCGGCTCGCTGCGCGCACCCACTTGACCGGCACGCTGCGCTACAACCGCTCTCGCATCGGCAACCAGCTCACCACGCGCGACGACGACACCGGCGTGGTCGAAGACAAGCCGCGCGAGACCTTCACCTACAACAGCGTCAACCCGGCGCTCGGCATCGCGCACCGCATCGGCGAGGCAGGCACCACGCCGACCGTCTTCGCCAACGTGGCCCGCAACTCGCGTGCGCCGACCGTCATCGAACTCGGCTGCGCCGACCCCGAGGAACCTTGCCGCCTGCCGGCCGGCCTGCAGGCTGACCCCTTCCTGGAACAGGTCAAGTCGACCTCTATCGAGGCCGGCCTTCGCTGGCCCTTTGCCGAGAACGCGCGCTTCACCATCGCGGCCTTTCGCACCGACAACCGCGACGACATCCTGTTCCGCAGCATCGACGTCAACGGCCAGCTCGGCTACTTCGACAACTTTCCCAAGACGCGCAACCAGGGCATCGACACCGAGCTCGCGCTCACGCTGGGCCGCTTCGACGTGGGCATCGGCTACAGCTTCCTCGACGCCACCTACGAGGCCGACGGGGTGCTGCGCCAAGGCGAGCGCAACGTGGCGATCGAGCCCGGCACGCGCATCGCCGGCATCCCCCGCCACACACTCAAGCTCGGCGCCGACTGGCGGGTCGGCGGCGGCTTCTCGCTCGGCGCCGACGTGCTGGCGGTCTCCTCGCGCCGCGTGTCGGGCAACGAGGACGGCCTGCTGGAAGACACCGCACCCGGCGACGAGCCCGAAGCGCGACGCCTGAAGGTCCCCGGCTACGGGCTGCTCAACCTGCGCGCCAGCTACAAGCCCGACCGCACGTGGGAGCTCTACGCCAATGTGACGAATGTCTTCGACCGTCGCTACGAAAACTTCGGTGCGCTGGCCGAGACCGTGTTCGACGCTCAAGGCAACGGCCCGGGCGAAGAGCGCGATGCCGTCTTCGTGGCGCCGGGCGCCGGCCGTGGCGTCTTCGTGGGGCTGCGCTACCGCTACTGACTACTCCCTCTCCCTCTGGGAGACCGCAGAGCGCTGAACGCTTGCGCCGACCGCCCATGCCTCGCGCACCGGCACCCGCCTCACTCCACCGGCAAACTGATCACGAAGCAGCTCCCGCCACCCTCGCGCGCCTCGCAGCGCGCCTCGCCGCCGTGGTGGCGAGCGATCTGGCGAACGAGGCTGAGCCCCAGACCCACGCCGCCCGCCTGCTCGGCATGCCCGGGCAGGCGATAGAAGGGTTCGAAGATGCGTTCGCGCTGTGCCTCGGGGACGCCGGGGCCGCGGTCGAGCACGCGCAACTCAAGCAGGTCACCGGCGCGCCTCATTTGCAATTCCGGGGCACCGGCGCCGCCGTAGCGGCATGCGTTCTCAAGCAAATTGCGCAAAGCGCGGCGCAGCAGCCGTTCGTCGCCGGAGAGCGTGTCCGGCAGCGGCGCGCCGCCGCCGTTCGCAGGGGCGAGCGGCGTGGCCAGCGGTTCAGCCGGCGGCGCCAGCGGCGCCTCGGGCAGATCCAGCGTCGCGTTGACGCGGGCAGCCTCCTCGGCGGCCAGCGCGATCAGGTCCACCGCCTCGCGCACCCGCTCGTCGACGCCGTCGGGGGAGCGCTCGTGGCGCGCGTCGAGCCGGCTGGCCAGCAGCACCTCCTCGACCAGCTGGTCGAGTTCGCGGATGTTGCGTTCGATCTCGGCTTTGAGCGGGGCGCGCTGGGCGCCGGCCGCACCGTCGAGCATTTCCACCGCCATCTTCATACGCGCCAGCGGGGAGCGCAGTTCGTGGCTGGCGTTGGCGAGCAGCGAGCGATTGGCCAGCACCAGCGACTCCACGCGCGCGGCGGCCTGGTTGAAGCTGGCCGCCACCGCCGCGACCTCGTCCTTGCCGGAGGCATCGACGCGGTGATGCAGCGCACCGGCACCGAAAGTCTCGACGCCCTGCTTGAGCACTTCGAGCCGGCGCGTCAGCCGGCGCACCACCGGATACGCCCCCGCGGCGACCGCCACGAACAGCAGCACCAGCGTGACGACCAGTCCGGTGCCACGGATGAACGCCGGCGGATCGCCGAGCAGCCCGCGCTGCGCCGCCCGTGCGCTGCTGCGCGTGCGATAGGGGCGCACCACCCACAGCACGCGACCATCGCTCAACTCCACGCGCTGCGGCGGCCGCTGGCCCAGCGCGGCGACGGCGGCTTCGCGGCGTGAATCGGCGTCTTCTTCTGCAGTGCCGGCATCCGGCGCGTTGCCGGGCGCGCCTTGCACCCCATCGCTGCGCGGATAGTCCGCCGCGGCGGCGATGCGCCGGCCCTGCTCGTCGTCGAGCGCGAGCGGCAGGCGCAGCCGGTCAGACCAGTCGAGCAGCGCCTGAGCCTGCTGCTCGGGCGGCGCCGTCGGCGGCGGCAAGGCGTTGCGGATCAACTCGCCCCAGGCCGTGACCCGCTCGGTCGCGTTGTCGCGAAAGCGTTCGCGCTCGGCCTCGATGTTGTGCTGCAGCAGCCAGCCCGCCACCAGCGCGAACAGCAGCAGCAGCGCCACCACCGTGAGGTAGATGCGCAGGTAGAGCGTTCTCATGCGCCGGGCTCAGGGCGCGCTTCGCAAAGCCACGCAGCCGCAAACGACCGCGCGGTCGCGCGCTGCCAGCCTGCGCCCTGGCTTCGATCCCCGCTGGCGCGGGGCCCCTCTTCGCCGGGCTCAGGCTGCTTCCGCATCCTGCTTCTTCGCGAACACGTAGCCCGCGCCGCGCACGGTGAGGATGCGGCGGGGCATCTTCGGGTCGTCTTCGATGGCGGCGCGGATGCGCGAGACGTGCACGTCGATCGAGCGGTCGAAGGCCTCCAGCGCATGGCCCTTGAGCGCGTCCATGATCTGGTCGCGCGAGAGCACGCGGCCGGGCGCGCGGGCCAGCACGAGCAGCAGGTCGAACTGGTAGCTGGTCAGCTCGCAGGGCTTGCCTTCCAGGCGCGCCTGGCGCCCACCGGGGTCGACCTCCAGCCGGCCGAAGCGCAGCACTTCGTCGTCGCCCTGCGGCGAGGTGCGGCGCAGCAGCGCCTTGACCCGAGCCAGCAGTTCGCGCGGCTCGAAGGGCTTGGGCAGGTAGTCGTCGGCGCCGAGCTCCAGGCCGATGATGCGGTCCATCGCCTCGCCGCGGGCCGTGAGCATGAGCAGCGGCAGGCTGCGCGTGCGCGGCGCCACGCGAAGCTCGCGGGTGAGTTCGAGGCCATCGCCGTCCGGCAGCATCAGGTCGAGCACCAGTGCGTCGTAGGGCTCGCGCGCCAAACGGTCGCGGCCGGCGGCCAAAGTCGGCACCGCTTCGACGCTGTAGCCGGCATGGCGCAGGTAGTCGCCCACCATGGCGGTGAGGCGGGCGTCGTCATCGATCAGCAGCAGTCGGGCACTCATGGCGGTTTCTCGAAGGGGGTAAATCCGCAGCGGTATTGAACGCACGCTGCGGCGGTCCGCGGGCAGGGCGCCTGAGAGGATAGGCCACGAGCCTCGCTCAGCGCTGTGCAATGCCGTGCAGCGCTGCGGTGCTGGACGCCAAGGCCTGTGGCCTTGACGTCCGCACGCCGCGCTTGCGCCCGCGGATCGCGTGGGCCGCGAGGCTCAACCGGCCGGGGCGTCGAGCTGCCGGCGCTCGCGGTGGTGCTTCTTCATCAGCTCACGCCGATCCCTCTGCTTCTCGGCCATCTGCGCGCGCTGTTCCGGTGTAAGCACGCGGCTGATGTCGAGCATGGCCCGGGTCACACGCTGGCTGGTCTGGTCGTGCTCGGCCAGCATCTGCCGGCGCAGCGCCTCGACCGCGTTCGCGTCGACCGTCGGTTGAGCAAAGAGCTCCATTTGCTGTTGGCGCAAGGAGCGGGCGGCCACGCGGCGATCCTTCGTCTCGGCCGCCGCTGCCTCGGCAATCTGCCGTACCTGAGCACGTTGCGCCTCGGTCGCGTTCACGCTGTCGAGCATGCGCTCGACGTGGCGCGGCGAGCCGCCCATCACCCCGCCGGCGTGGTGGCCGTGGTGCTTGTACTTGGCGTCCTGGCCTCGGCCGGGTTCGGCCCACGCAGTGACGCTGGCGCCTGCCAGCGCCACGGCCACTCCGAGCAACACGCCGCGCATGCCGCGCGAAGACACAGTGGAAAGCTTCATCGTGAGTCCCTGCAAGAACACCCCGGTGCGGGGCGGTACAGCCATGCTCGGTGGCGGGGGTGAAGACGGCTTGGGCCTGGGGTAAAGATGTGTGAACCGCTCGCGTTCGCCGGCCCTCCCTTCAGGCAGGCAGCAGCCGCTCGTGGCGAACACCGTGCCTGCACTGTTGCCCCGTGGCCCCTAGCTCGCAAACCTTCTTGGGGATACGCAAGCCGCATCGTGCCTGCAAGAGTTCGACGTGCTGCGCGGCAGCCGACGAGCTGTGCCGACAGCCCGCTTACAACCTCAAGGAGACCCTCATGGCAGGACACGGAAAAGTCTATCGGGCAGGCGACAGCCCGCCCAACTCGAGCTTCTACGACCAAGGCAAGTTCGGCCGCCTGTTCGGCAACCTGCCCGCCTTCGCCGCCGACACGCCGAGCAAGCGCGCCGCGCTCAAGGAGCTCGGCAAGCAAGGCGGCCTCATGGACGCGATGGATCAGCTCACCGCACACCCGCGCGACCTCATCACCGACGCCAACCTGTCGCTCAACAACTCCGACAACCCCGACATGCCGGCCGGCATGACCTTCCTCGGCCAGTTTCTCGATCACGACCTCACGCTCGACATCACTTCCAGCCTGGAGCAGCAGGTCGATCCGGAGCTGATCCAGAACTTCCGCACGCCGGCGTTCGAGCTCGACAGCGTCTACGGGCAGGGCCCGCAAGGCTCGCCCGCGCTCTACGACCAGAGCGTCGACGAAGGCCGCACCACCTTCCTGGTCGAGGCCATTCCCGGCTCGCCCGGCAAATGCCGCGACGGCTCGCAGAAGTTCGACCTGCCGCGCAACAGCCAGGGCACGCCGATCATGGGCGACCCGCGCAACGACGAGAACATGGTTCTTTCGCAGTTGCACGTGGCGATGCTGCGCTTTCACAACGCGATGGTCGCCAAGGTCAAGGCCGACACCGGCAGCACCAACACGCACGAGATCTTCACCGAGGCGCAACGCCTCGTGCGGTGGCACTACCAGTGGATCATCGTGCACGAGTTTCTGCCCAAGACCATCGGCCAGGCACTGGTCGACGACATCCTCGAGAACGGCCGCAAGCACTACAAATGGCGCAACGCGCCCTACATCCCGGTGGAGTTCTCGGTATCGGCCTACCGCTTCGGCCATTCGCAAATCCGCTCGAGCTACCGCGTCAATTTCGGCCCTGTATCGACCGGTGAGGTGTTCGCCCTGCTCTTCAACGACAACCTCGCCGTCAGCCCGATCGCCTTCGACATGCGCGGCGGCACCCGTGCCGCCGACCGCTTCATCGACTGGCAGACCTTCTTCGATTTCGGCAGCCCGCCGCCGCGCAACAACAAGCGCATCGACAGCAAACTCTCGAGCGTGCTGTTTGATCTTCCGGGCATGCCGGGCGGGGAGCCGCAATCACTGGCCGGGCGCAATCTGCTGCGCCACCTGACCTTCAAGCTGCCGTCCGGCCAACGCGTCGCCAAGGCCATGAAAGAAGACCCGCTGACCCCTGCCGAACTGGCTGATCTGGCGCCGCTGCACCTGGACGACAGCACGCCGTTGTGGTTCTACATCCTCAAGGAGGCGGAACTGCGCGCCGACGGCAAGCGGCTCGGCCCGGTGGGCGGACGCATCGTCGGCGAGGTCTTCATCGGCGTCTTGGAGGGCGACGCCATGTCCTACCTTCGTCAGGAGCCCGACTGGACGCCGACCCTCGGCGGCAACGACCAGTTCACGATGGCCGATCTGCTCAACGCCGCAGGAGTCGTGACGGCCCTTTGAAAAGCCGGGAAGGCGGGCCGCAGCAAGGCCCGCCGCCGAGGGACGGCTTCGGTTTCACCGCCGGAACCCGAATTCCAGCACTCGCCGGGACCTGCTCACAATCGCTGGCAGAACTCCATCAGGTGGTTGCGGAACCACTGGTGACCTTCGTCCGACTCGACCGACTCGTGCCAGATCAGGTACACGGGGAACTGCGGAATGCGCAAGGGCACCGCATGTGACTTCAAGCGGAAGTTGTCGGCATACAAGTACGCCATGCGCCGGGGCACGGTGCCGATCATGTCGGTGGTCTGGACGATCACCGGCATCGAGACGAAATGCGGCACCCTCACCGCGATGCGACGTTGAAGCCCGCGCTTGTGCAAGGCCAGATCGATCATCGGCCGAGCGTTGGAAGGGGCGGCCAGCACGACATGAGGCAAGGCCAGGTACAGCTCTAGCGTGAGCCGCTCGCTGACCAGGGGATGATCGCGGCGCGTCAGGCTCAACAGCGTTTCGGTCAGCACGCAGGTGTTGCGGTAGGCCGACTCGGTCAATACGAAGTAGTCGAGCGCCAGGTCGACCGCGCCCTCGCGCAATTCGGCCTTGAGTTGCGCGCTCGACTCCGGGCGGATCCTGATCCGGATGTTCGGCGCCACCTCGGCGAGCCACTTGATGAAGCCCGGCAGGATCACCGCCTCACCGTAGTCCTCCACGGCAATGACGAATTCGCGGTCGGAGCGGGCGAAGTCGAAGGCCTCGTCACCGCGCAGGCCGCGCTCGAGCACATTCAGCGCCTGACGAATCGGATCGGCGAGCTTCTTCGCTCGCGGCGTGGGCCACATTCCTTGCGCACTGCGCTCGAACAGCGGGTCCTGCAGCCGCTCGCGCAGCCGGGCCAGGGCGTTGCTGACGGTTGGCTGCGACAAGTGCAGCTTGTGCGCCGCCTTGGAAATGCTGCGCTCACCGTAGATCGCATCGAAGACCAGCAGCAGGTTCAGGTCGAGGGTGCGCAGGTTCATGCAGCGGACTATTCGGAATCTGAATTCTCTCTATTCGACATTGAAAGTTGCTGAATAACAAGGCCACTCCGACACTTGCCCTCTGGCAACGAGTCGGGAGACGAACGCGATGGCCGAAGACACCGCACCGGTGCTCATGGATCGGCCGCTCGACGGCGTCACTCGGCTGCGGCTGAACCGGCCGCAAGCGCGCAACGCGCTGAACACGGCCATGCGCCAGGCGCTGGCTCAGGCGTTCACCGAGCTCGATCGGGATACCGGCACGCGCTGCGTCGTCCTGTGCGGGGCGCCCACCTACTTTGCTGCGGGTGCAGACCTGAAGGAAATCGCCCCACTGGGCAGCGCCGAAGTCTTCAAACTCGACGTGCCGCGCTATTGGAAGGCGATCGCCGACTTTTCCAAGCCCCTGATTGCGGCGGTAGCCGGCCCGGCGCTGGGTGGCGGCTGCGAACTCGCCCAGCATGCCGACATCATTCTTGCCGCGCGCAACGCGAAGTTCGGCCAGCCGGAGATCGGCGTGGGCATCATGCCCGGCGGCGGCGCGACCCAACGCCTTGTCAAGGCACTCGGCAAGTACCGCGCGATGAAGTTGTTGCTGACCGGCGAGCCGGTCAACGCCGAAGAAGCGCTCGCGATGGGGCTGGCCAGCGAAGTGGTCGACGACGACGCCCTCGAATCACGCGCGCTGGAACTCGCCGCGCACATCGCCTCGCGCCCGCCGATCGCGCTGCGCCTCATCAAGGAAGTGGCGCTCGCCGGCGCCGACGCACCACTGGCCACCGGTCTGATGCTGGAGCGGCGCGCGTTCGAGTTGCTGTTCGACACGGCCGATCAGAAGGAGGGCATGCAGGCCTTCGCGGAGCGTCGCCCGCCTGCCTTCGTCGGCCGATGAGCCCGGCCGCCCCGCCCTTCGACACAACAACGCTATCCACTTTTCAAGGAACAAGCTTCATGCGCCCAGACGTCGCCATCGTCGGCTACGGCCGAACGCCTTACAGCCGAGCCAAGCCCGGCGAACCCGTGCTGACGGCCGACGACTACATCGCCTGGGCCGCCGAGCTGGCGCTGCAAAAGGCCGGCATGTCGAAGAACGACTTCGACGGTCAAGGATTGGGCGTGGCGCACGCCGAAGTGGCGCACACCGTCAACTGGTCGGCGGCCGTGGCTGAGAACATGGGTATCAGCCCGCAGGCGCTGCTGCGGGCCGACCAGGGCGGCGCATCGGCGTCGTCGATGCTGATCCGCGCGGCCGCCATGATCAGTGCAGGCATCGTCGATCGCGTGCTCGTGGTCGGCGCCGACACGCCGCTGAACATTCCGTCGGTCGCCCCCGGGCTGCCGCTGTCTCCCGAACGCATTCGCGGCGTGTACTGGGATTTCCAGGGGCCCTTCGGCGTCATGGGTGCGAGCGCGCAGTTCGCGCTGGTGCAGACGCGCTACATGCACGAGCACGCGCTGAAGTTCGAACAGCTCGGCAAGATCGCCGTCAACGCGCGCTACCACGCCTCGCTGAACCCGGGTGCCATCTACCGCAAACCGTTCACGGTGCAGGAGTACCTCGACTCGCGGATGCTCTCCGACCCGATCCGCCTGCTGGACTGCGTGCCGATCGTCAACGGCGGCCTGGCCTACATCGTGACCTCGGCCGAGACGGCCCGCACGCTCACCGACCGCCCGGTGTACCTGCGCGGCTTCGGCGAAGCCAACAACTACTACCACGGCTCGCGCACGCTGCCCGACATCACGTCCACCGGCTTCGTCCAGGCCGCGCCTCAGGCGATGAAGATGGCCGGCGTGACGCACCGCGACATCGACTTCCTGCAGCCCTATGACGACTACCCGTTCATCGCGATGATGACGATCGAGGACCATGGCTTTTGCAAGAAGGGCGAAGGCGGCCAATTCGTCGAGGACCACGACCTGAGCTTCGACGGCGACTTTCCGATGTCCACCGACGGTGGCCAACTCTCCGGAGGGCAGCCCGGCGGCGCGATCGGCGGCTTCATGCCGCTCGTCGAAGCCGTCACGCAGTTGCGCGGCGAGGCCGGCGATCGGCAGGTGCCGAATGCGACGATCGGCACGGCCTGCGGCTTCGGCGGCATCCCGTACGGACGCCCGGGCCGCAGCTGTATTTCGGTGGTTCTCTCAACGGAGCAATGACATGGCCGACACCTCCCTTGCCAAACCGCTGCCCGCCATCACCGACCTGACCCGCCCTTTCTGGGCGGGCGCGAAGAACGGCAAGCTCATGCTGCAGAAATGCCAGCGCTGCGCCAACTTCGACTTTCACCCGAAACCCTGGTGCATCGAGTGCGGCAGCCGCGAGCTTGCGTGGACCGAGGCCAAGCCCTTCGGCACCGTCTACTCGTACACCGTCTCGCGCTCGGTGGCCATGAACTTCTCCGGCTGGCAGGCCGAACTGCCGGTGCTGATGTGCCTGATCGACCTGGACGACGGCGCGCGCATGTACGGTCAGGTAACGCACTGCAAGCCCGAAGAACTGCAAATCGGCATGCGCGTGGAGGCGCACTTCGAAGCGATCAGTGAAGAGGCCGGCATTCCGAAGTTCCGGCCCTCGCAGCAAGCCGCCCCCGAGGCCCGCCCTGCATGAACGCCGCGCCCGACGAAGCGACCCTGCGCAAGGCCGCCATGCAGGACGTGGCCTTCGATTGGCAGGACGCCTTGCGCCTGGACTCGCTGCTGACGCCCGAAGAAGTGATGATCCAGGGCAGCGCGCGCAAGTATGCGCAGGAGCGGCTGATGCCGCGCATCCTGCAGGCGCACCGCCACGAAAGCTTCGACATCGAAGTGATGCGCGAAATGGGCGAACTAGGATTCCTGGGCGCGACCATCGACGGCTTCGGCTGTGCCGGCATCAGCTACGTGGGCTACGGCCTGATCGCACGCGAGTTCGAGCGCGTCGATACGGCCTATCGCTCGGCACTCGGCGTGCAGAGCACGCTGAGCATGATGCCGATCTATCTGTTCGGCAGCCAGGAGCAGCGCGAGAAGTACCTACCGGCGATGGCACGCGCCGACAAACTCGGCTGCTTCGGCCTGACCGAGCCCGACCACGGCTCCGACCCAAGCTCGATGGCGAGCCGCGCGCGCAAGGTCGATGGCGGCTGGCGCCTCAGCGGGAACAAGACCTGGATCACCCACGCGCCGATCGCCGACCTGATGGTCGTGTGGGCCAAGAACGACGAAGGCAAGGTCTGCGGCTTCGTCCTCGAGCGCGGCATGAAGGGCCTGTCGACCAGCAAGATCGAAGGCAAGTTCTCGGTGCGCGCTTCGCCCACCGGCGAGATCCACATGGACGACGTATTCGTGCCCGAGGCGCAGCGCCTGCCCGGCGCGCACGGTCTCGCCGCGCCGTTCGCGTGCCTGAACAACGCGCGCTTTGGCATCTGCTGGGGTGCGATGGGCGCGGCCGAGTTCTGTTGGCATGCAGCGCGGCAGTACGCGCTGGACCGCAAGCAGTTCGGCCGGCCGCTCGCCGCGAACCAGCTCGTGCAGAAGAAGCTGGCCGACATGCAGACCGAGATCAGCCTCGGCCTGATCGCCTGCCTGCACCTGAGCCGGCTGCGCGACGAAGGCAAGGCGAGCACCGAGATGGTCTCCCTGCTCAAGCGCAACTGCGCGGGCAAGGCGCTGGACATCGCGCGCATGTCGCGCGACATCCACGGCGGCAACGGCATCTCCGACGAGTACCACGTGATTCGCCACGTCCTCAACCTGGAAACCGTCAACACGCTCGAGGGCACGCACGACATCCATGCGCTCGTGCTCGGCCGAGCGCAGACGGGCATTTCCGCCTTCAAGTAGACACGCTCGATGACTCCCCTTCCCTGCCATCGCGCCGATGCGATCACCGCACTGATCCATCCCCAGTCGATCGCCGTGATCGGCGCGTCGTCCGACCTTTCCAAGATCAACGGGCGACCGCTCAAGCACTTGATGGACAAGGGCTACACGGGTCGCATCCTGCCGGTGAACCCCAAATACGCGCAGATCGCGGGGCTCACCTGTTATCCCACGGTCGCGAGCCTGCCCGAGGCCGCCGATCTCGCGATCGTGGCGGTGCCAGCGAGCGAGGTGTTGAAGAGCATCGATGCGCTCGGTCAGCGCGGCGTTCGCGCTGCGGTGATCTTCAGTTCCGGTTTCGGTGAAACCGGGCCCGAGGGCCTGGCGATGGAACACGCGCTGGCCGAATGCGCCCGCTCGCACGGCATGGTGCTGTGCGGGCCCAACTGCCTGGGCTTCGTCAACGCCTTCGAGAATGTCTACGCGACCTTCAGTCAGTACGCGGACGGCGAGACCGGACCGGGGCCGATAGCTTTCGTCACGCAGTCCGGCGCGTTCGGCACCGCGATTGCAGCCTTGGCGCGCGAGCGCGGCCTGGGCCTGGGCTACTTCATCAACACCGGCAACCAGGCCGACCTGGACTTCAGCGAGCTGATGCTGAGCGTGATCGAGGATCCGCGCATCCGGGTGGCCGCCGGCTATCTGGAAGGCCTGGACGACGGCGCATCCCTGATTCGCCTGGCCCGGCGCTGCCGCGAACTGAACAAGCCGCTGGTGCTGACCAAGGTCGGCCGCATGGCTTCGGGCCAACGGGCCGCGGCGTCGCACACCGGCGCACTGGCCGTAGCGGATGCCGTGTTCGACGCGGTGATCCGCCAGTACGGTGTGCTGCGGGCGCGCAACGAAGAGCAGATGCTCGACATGCTGGAGGCGCTCAGCACGGAGCGTGTTCCCTCCGGCAACGGCCTGGGGATCGCGACACAGTCCGGTGGCGCCGGCGTGATGATGGCCGACCGTGCCGAAGAGGTCGGCCTGGTCGTGCCCGAGCTCACGCCCGCGACGCAATCGCGTCTGGCAAAGGTGATGCCCGCGTTCGGTGCCGCAGGCAACCCGGTCGACGTGACCGGCCAGTTCGTCGCGCGCCCCGAACTGCTGCGCGAATCGGTCGTTGCGCTGCTCGACGATCCGGGCATCCATGTCGCGATCGTCTGGCTGCAGTTGATGACGGCGCACGTCGATACCTTGGTGCACATCTTCTGCGAGATCCGTGACCGCACGACCAAGCCGTGCTTCGTCTGCTGGGTCGCCGCGCCGGCCGATGCGCTGCAAAAACTGCGCGCCGAGGGCATCGTCGTGTTCACTGCGGGAGAACGCGCAGTGGAGGCGGCGGCCGCGTTGGCCCGGCACCATGCGTTCCAGCGCAAGGCGCTCGCTTGCGAACCCGCCGTGGCAAAGGCCCTGCACGCCATGCCTTTCGATGCCACCGCAGGCGACATCGTCGACGGCGTGCAGCCCAGCGTTCAGGCCACCGAATGGCTGCGTGCCGCCGGCGTGCCGGTGTCAGCGGTGTCGCTGGCGCGCGATGAAGACCAGGCAGTTGCGCAGTGGCGCGCCGTCGGCTCGCCCGTGGTGCTGAAGATCGAGTCACCCGACATCACGCACAAGACCGAAGTCGGCGGCGTCATCCTGAAGCTGAACGACGAAGTTGCGGTGCGTCAGGCTTATCGCACCCTGATGCAACGCGCCCGCGATGCGATGCCCGATGCGCGACTCGAAGGCGTCCTCGTGCAGCCCATGGCGCAGGGACACTTGGAGCTCGTCGTCGGCGCGCAGCGCGATCCGGTGTTCGGCATGATCGTCATGGTCGGCCTGGGCGGCGTGCTGGTCGAAGTGCTGAAGGACGTGGTGTTCCGTCACGCGCCGTTCGACGTCGACGAGGCGCAGGCGATGCTGCGTGAACTGCGCATGACGGCGCTGCTCGATGGCGTGCGTGGGCAGCCTGCCGTGGATCGCACAGCGATCGCACAGATGCTTTCCCGACTTTCGCATTGGGCGGCCGCGATGCAAGCTTCGCTGGCCGAACTCGATCTGAACCCCGTACTGGTCGGCGCCGATGGGCCGATCGCCGTGGATTGCGTGATGGTGCTCGAGGATCAGCGCCACCCCGCACGATGAAGAAGGAAGCACGCACGATGAAGACCGACAGATAAAAAAGACAAGCTCGCGCCACCTCTACCGATATTCACCTGGAGACAAAACCATGCAATACGGATCCCAACGCTTCATGTCCCGAGTGTTCGCCAGCGCAGCGATCGCCGCGACGTTCTCGGTCAGCACCACAGCCCTTGCCCAAAGCACCTATCCGAGCCGCCCCATCACGCTGATCTCGCCCTACAGCACCGGCGGCGATGCCGACCATGCCGCGCGCGGCTGGGCTGCCGTTGCGCAGCGCGTGCTCGGTCAGACAGTGATCGTGCTGAACAAGGTCGGTGCCAGTGGCGTGATCGGCTCCGCGCAGGTGGTTGCCGCCGAACCCGACGGCTACACGCTGCTGCTCGCGAGAACGGGATCGCAAGCCATCCTGCCGGCCATCGAGCCGACCTCCACCAAGTACAAGTGGGACGACTACACCTTCATCGGCACGCTGGAGCTCAACCCGTATGGCTGTGTCGTCAACGCGAAGTCGCCCTACAAGAAGTTCGAAGACCTTGCCAACGCCATCCGCACCAAGGGCAAGACGCTCAACTACGCCACGGCCGGCAGCCTGACGACGAACGACATGGGCCCGCGCCAGTTGTTCAGGCTGCTGAAGGTCACCGACCAGGTGCCGACGCAGATTCCTTACAAGGGCACCGGTGACGCCTCGATGTCGGTGATGGGCAACGAGACCGAATTCGCCTGCGGCAGCCTGGGGCCCTTTCTCGGCCTGATCAAGAACGGCGACCTGCGTGCGCTGATGGTCACCACGGCCGATCGCATCGACCCGCTGCCCGATGTGCCGACCGCACGTGAACTGGGCTACAAGGACATGGAACTCATCGTCGGCTGGAGTGCGATCTATGGTCCGCCTGGAATGTCGGACGACGTGCGCGACAAGCTGTGGGATGCCATGAAGAAGGTTTCGACCGACCCTGCCTGGCTGGCAAGCACCGCGGTCACGGGCTCGATCCCTTACGTGAAAGGGCCCAAGGAGACCAAGGAGTTCGCTCGCGGACAGAACGAGCTTTACCGGACGCTGGGCGAGTCGCTCAATATCATCGACAGTAAGAAGTAGCCCACGCGAGGCAACGCCCCTGCGGTTGCGAAAGACCCCTTCAGACTGGAAAGCAGAATGACCCGAGGCAAATTTCGAGGTGCCGATGCGATGATGACATCACTGGCAAGCATCGGCGTTCGGCAGATCTTCACCTTGTCGGGCAATCACATCATGCCGATGTTCGACGCCGCACTCGACGCCGGCCTGCGCCTGATCCACACGCGGCACGAGGCGGCCGCGGTTCACATGGCCGATGCCTACGCGCGGCTGACCGGTGAACCCGGCATTGCGATGGTGACCGGGGGACCGGGGCATGCGAATGCCGTGTCTGCCCTCTACACGGCGCAGATGTCCGAATCTCCGGTCGTCCTGCTGTCCGGGCATGCGCCGGTCAAGCAGATCGGCATGGGCGCCTTTCAGGAAATGCGCCAGGCCGACCTGGCCAGTCCAGTCACGAAGGCGAGCTGGACGAGCGAACGAACCGATGCGCTGGCAAGCGACCTCGCTCGGGCCGTGCGCGCGGCCCTTTCGGGGCGTCCGGGGCCGGTGCACCTGAGCCTGCCCACCGACTTGATCGAAGCCGAGGCCGAATCCGGCGGCCTGCCCGACGCGGCCCAATTCAAGGCCACGGCAATGTCCGTCGATCCGAACATCGCGGCTTCCATGCTGGAACGCCTTGGCGCGGCAAAGCGGCCTCTCGTTCTCGTGGGGCCAGCCAGTCTTGGCAAAGAGGGCCGCCAACGCCTGGCCGCGTTGGAAGACGCGACCGGCATCCCGGTCATCGGCATGGAAAGCCCCCGCGGCATCCAGGACCCGAGTCTCGGCGCGTTCGCGGAGGTGCTCGCCCAAGCCGATTGCGTGCTGCTGCTCGGAAAGCGCATGGACTTCACGCTGCGCTTCGGCCAGGCGCCCGCCCTGCACGCCGACTGTGTTTTCGTGCAGATCGATGCCGATAGCGAAGAACTCGATCGCACGCGCAGTGCGGTCGGCTCACGGCTGCAAGGCGTCGCAGTTGCCGATGCTGCGTCGTCGATCGCCGCGCTGACCGGGCTCGCGTCGCGGCAGCGTGTCAGCCCTTCCGCCTGGCGAGGCGAAGTCCGCGATGCGGTCGCTTTCAGACCGCCGGGCTGGGCCGAGGCTTCGTCTGCCGAGCCCGGCCGTATGCATCCGGTGCAGGCCCTGCGGCCTCTGCAAAGCCTGCTCGACAGTCATCCCGATGCCGTGTTCGTTTCCGATGGCGGCGAGATCGGCCAGTGGGCGCAGGCCTGCCTGGAAGCGCCGAACCGTGTCATCAACGGCGTAGCCGGTGCCATCGGTGCGGCACTGCCGTTTGCACTGGCCGCACGCGTCGCGAAACCCGACGCACCCGTCATTGCGGTGATGGGCGACGGCACCTTCGGTTTTCATGCCGCGGAGATCGACACGGCTGTTCGCTACCAACTCCCGTTCATCGCTGTCGTCGGCAACGACGCGCGCTGGAACGCCGAGTACCAGATCCAGCTTCGCGACTACGGCGCCCAGCGACTGGTCGGCTGCGACCTGCTTCCCACCCGGTACGACCAGGTCACGGCCGGCTTCGGCGGCCATGGCGAACTCGTCACCGACCCGGTTCATGTACCGGCAGCGGCACAGCGCGCGCTGCAGAGCAGGCTGCCCGCGTGTCTCAACGTCATGATCGAAGGCCTGCCTGCACCCGCGGTCAGTCGGCGTTGAGCCGCCTGCTCCTTCGCTACATCGACAGCGCCCGCACGATGGCGCCTGCGCCGCCGAGCATCAGCACGACGAACAGCGCCTGCTTGATGCGTGCGGGCGGCAGTGCACCACGCAGCCTGCTGCCCGCGAACACGCCGGCGGCGCAAACCGGTAGCAGCCACAGGCCGGTGAGCAGCAAGTTGTCCTGCTGCAGCAGTCCGACGCCGGTGAAGACAACGAGCCGCATCAGCGCGCTCGTCAGAACGACCGCAGTCATCGTCGCGCGAAGCGCCCCGGCGTCGTCGAGCCGGCGCGCCAGGTAAATGGTGTAGATCGGCCCACCGGTGCCGAACAGTGCGCTGAAGACGCCACCGACAACGCCCGCTGGTACGACCCACAGGGTGCCGATGGGGTGGCGAGCCGGCGGCGCGACGAGGCTCCACGTCGCGTTGGCGAGCACGAAGACGCCCAGCGCGAGCAGCAGCCACCGGGGCTGTACGCCGACCAATGCAATCACGCCGATGGCCACGCCGATCAGCATGCAGGGCATCAGGCGAAGCAACTCCGCGCGCGAGATCTGCTTCCAGTTGCTCACGCCCACCGCCGACGTTGCCGCCAGGTCGAGCAGCAGCACCAGCGGCACTGCGAAGCTCAGTGGAACGAACTGGACGAGGACCGGCACCGCGACGATCGAGGAGCCGAAGCCGGTGAGGCCGAACACCGTGTAAGCCGTGAACACGATGGCCGCCATGCCGATGTAGGCCGGCAGCGTCGGATCCATCAGATGAGGCTCTGGCCCGGCCTCACCTTCGAAAAGTGCACCGGCTCATGGCTCACCTGCAGCTCCGCGCCGTTGCGGCGAACCACGGTGAAAGTCGACGTCTCGAGGTCGCCCACTTCCGGGAAATCCTCGCGGAAATGCGCGCCGCGCGAGTTCTCCCTTGCCAGCGCCGACACCGTGATGGCGCGGCTCACGTCGATCAGGCTCTTCAGATTGAGCCATTCGTGCCAGCTCACGTTGAACGTACGGTCGTCCGCCGGCACGCCGGTGCGCGCGAGTTCGGCATCGAGCTCGCTCAACCTCGCCTGCGCGCGCCGCAGACCCTGCGCACTGCGCAGGATGCCGGCGTCTTCCCACATGCAGGCAAACAGCTCTTCGCGGATCGCCTCGATACTGCCGGGTGCGTGCTGGAACGGCGCCTCGTGCGCGGTGATGCTCTGGCGGATCGTCGCTTCGTCGGGCTCGCGCCAGCCGCCGTTGCGGCCGACCCAGGCCGCCATCGTGTCGCCCGCGATGCCGCCGAAGACGGTGGAGTTGGCCACGCCGTTGCCGCCCAGCCGGTTGGCGCCGTGCACACCGCCGGTGTCTTCGCCAGCCGCGAACAGCCCGATGAGCGCCGTAGAACAGTCGGGGCGGAACGCCACGCCGCCCATCAGGTAATGAGCGGTGGGCACGACCTCGACCCGCCCCCCGGCCAGATCGAAGCCGCAGTCGGCGCAGCGCTCGACCATGCCCTTGAACTGGCGGCGCACGTTGTCGGGGCCGAGGTGCGACATCTCGATGTAGACGCCGCCGTTGGGCGAGGTGCGGCCGGCGCGCATCTCGGTGAAGATGGAGCGCGAGACGATGTCACGCGTGGCGCGTTCGCCGCGTGCGTCGTAGTGGGCCATGAAGCGCGCACCGCTCCCGTCGAGAAGGTAGCCGCCCGCACCGCGCAGGCCTTCTTCGAGCACTGTTCCTGTCATGCGCGTGCCCGACCCGGCCAGCAGCCCGGTCGGGTGGAACTGCACCATCTCCATGTCGCGCAGCGACAGCCCGGCGCGCAGCGCCATCGCGAGGCCGTCGCAGCTCTTGTCGCCCGAGGGCGTGTGGTACTTGTACATGGTCGGGCCGCCGCCGGTGGCCAGCAGCACGGCCTTGGCCTGGACGAATACGTATTCGCCGTTCCGAATATCGATCATCAGCACGCCGGCGATCGCGCTGCCGTCGGCCGTGCGAACCAGCTCGATGGCGCGGTGTTCCTCCAGGCGCCCGATGCCGCGCGCCCAGACCTGCTCGGCCAGGCGGTTGATGATCTCGATGCCAGTCAGGTCGCCCTTGTGCACCGTGCGATCGAAGGTCTGCCCGGCGAAGGCTTTCTGGTGCACGGTGCCGTCGGGGTTGCGGTCGAAGAAGCAGCCGAGCTCGTTCTCGAGCTCGCGGATGCGCACGACCGCCTGCTCGACCAGCGTCCACGCGAGTTCCTGGTCGGCGAGCCACTTGCTGCCCTCGATCGTGTCCATGAAATGACGCTCGACCGAATCGCCCTCGGCCAGCGCGACGTTGTAGCCGCCCTGGACCATGCGCGTGCAACCCGACTTGCCGAGCAGCCCCTTGACCGCTACCGTGACCGAGAGCGAGGGATCGGCGGCATGAGCATGCAGCGCTGCGAAGAGGCCCGCGCCGCCGGAGCCGAGGATCAGGACATCCGTCTGCAGACGCCGGTACTTCACGCCTTGACTCCCAGGCTCGCGAGCACCTGGCTTCGGCGGCCCTTCGCGTCCTTCATGACGACGTCGTACAAGCTGTTGCCATGGCTGTCCATCGCCACCAGCAGCGGGCCGAAGTTGCGGATCCTGAAGCGCCACAGCGACTCGGGGTTCAGGTCATCGAGATCGACGTCTTCGATCTGTTCGATCCAGGTCGTCTCCAGCGCCGCCGTGCCGCCGACGATGGCCAGGTAGGCGCCGCCGATCTCGCTGAACGCGGCCAGCGTTTGGTCGCGCATGCCGCCCTTGCCGATGATGAGGCGAACGCCTTCACGGGTCATCAGCGGCCGCGTGAAGCGCTCCATGCGGTCGGAGGTGGTGGTGCCGATGCACACCGGCGCATAGCCGGCCGGGTGCTCCGAACTTTCGGGAACGCGCTTGACGTTCGGCGCGGTGTGGATCACCGCATGACCGCGCAGGTCGAAGCGCGTCTTGCGGCCGCGGTCGAACATGTGGATCTGCGTCGCGTCGCGGATGCCGAACAGCGTGTCCTGCAGCGTGACCGTGTCGTCGACCCGCAGGCGGCGAACCTGTGCTTCGTCGACCGGTGTCGTCAGTTCGTGATGCGCCATCGCAGCCTGCTCCTTCAAAAGCCGTAGCTCACGCCCTCGGGCGTGAAGGTGGCGCGCGCACGCCGTGCCGAATGGCACTGCATGTTCACGGCGATCGGGTTCATCGTGATGTGCGTCCCGGCCAGTTCGATCTGCACCGCGAACGCGGTCGAGTCGCCGCCGAGCCCCTGCGGCCCGACGCCGAGTTCGTTGACCGCCTTGGACAGCTGCGCTTCGAGCTCAGCGCCGTCGGGGTCGCTGCAAACGGTTCCCAACTCGCGCGTTGCCGCCCGCTTGGCCAGCGCCACCGCGAGGTCCGAGGTGCCGCCCAGACCCACGCCCACGATCGTCGGCGGGCAGGTCTTGCCGCCGGCCGCGAGCACGCAGTCGATCACGAAGGCCTTGATCGCGTCGATGCCTTCGGCCGGGATCGCCATCTTCAGGAAGGAGTTGTTCTCCGAGCCGCTGCCCTTGGGAATCATCTCGATCTCGAGCCGGTCGGGCGCGTCGATGAAGTCGATGTGAATCACCGGCACCTCGATGCCGCACGAGGTGTGCTCGTTCTTGCGCGTCAGCGGGTGCACGACCGACGAGCGCAGCGGGTACTCGCGCGTGGCGCGCTCGCAGCCACGCCGCACCGCCTGCTTGAGCGCATGGCCATCGAGCTCGATGCCTCGGCCGATGGCCAGGTTGTAGATCGGCACGCCGGTGTCCTGGCACAGCAGGTTGTCAGTGTCCTCGGCCACGCGGATGTTGGTCAGCATCGTGCCGAGCACGCGCTGTGCGGTCGGCGCCGTCTCGCTCTTGGCGAGACGGTCGAATCCCTGCTTGATGTCCGGCGGCAGCACCTTCAGCGCTCGGATGTACAGCTCCTTGGCCGCGTCCTCGACGCGCTGCAGATCGATCTTCAAGGTCTCGTCTCCTTGTGGCTTGCGGTGCCGCCGCACAGTGACATCAGTTCTGCTTCAGCTTGCGGCTCTTCACCACCTGCGCCCAGCGCACGGACTCCGTGTCCATCTGCTTGGCAAGCTCGGACGCGGTGCCACCGATCGGCGCCATGCCGAGCACGAACAGGCGCGCCTTGATCTCGGTGTCCATCAGCGCGGCCGCGCTGTCGCGCTGCACCTTGGCGATGACATCGGGCGGCGTGCCGGCCGGGGCGTACAGGCCGAACCAGCCGGTGTTCTCGAAGCCCGGCAGGCCGCTCTCGGCCACCGTCGGCACGTCGGGCAGCAGCTTGGAGCGCTCCTTGCCGGTTACCGCCAGCGCACGCAGCCGGTCGGGGCCGATCAGCGCGGCAGCGACGGCGATGTTGCCGACCATCACCTGCGTCTGGCCGCCGATGAGATCGGTGTAGGCCGGTGCTTCGCCCTTGTACGGCACATGCTGCATGTCGATGCCGGCGGCGTCGGACAGGTTCTCGGCCGCCAGGTGAACCTGGCTGCCCACGCCGGCCGAGCCGAAGCTCAAAGCGCCGGGCTTGGCCTTCGCGGTCGCGATCAGGTCCTTGATCGACTTGATGGGCGACTTGTCGGGCACCACGACGAGCATCGGGCCGCCGGCGATGTTACTGATCGGCACCAGATCCTTCGCGGTGTCGAACGGCATCTTCGCGTACAGGTGCGGGTTGATCGTGATGCTGCCCGAGGCCATCAGCAGCGTGTAGCCATCGGCCGCCGACTTGGCGACGACATCGGCGCCGATGTTGCCGCCGGCGCCGGCACGGTTTTCCACCAACACCTGCTGGCCCCACTTCGCGGAGAGGCGCTGCGCCAGCATGCGCGCGACGACGTCGGTGCTGCCGCCCGGCGCGAACGGCACGATCATCTTCACCGGCTTGGTGGGCCATGCGGTTTGCGCGTGCAGCGGCGCGGCGAAGGGCAAGGCCAGGCCGCACACGGCCACCAACAACAAGCGCTTCAAGCGGAACCGCATCACTGGCAGTGCTGATTTCATCAATCTGTCCTCCTCAAGGATGCCGCGCCGGGATGGCGCGGCTTGCTGAACATCATGCAACCAGCGCCAGCGCAAAAGCCATCCCGGTTGCTACCGAGAAACCCGCTGCGCCGGCGATCCAGTTCTTGCGCAAGCCGCTCCAGGGCGTGAATTCGATCAGCAGCAGACGAACGCCACCGACCATGTGCATCGACAGCAGCACGACCAGGCCCCACTCGGCAAACTTGAACAGCGGCATGTCCGCCAGGCTCAGCCAACGGTCGAACGCCGCGTGGCCATGCAGCGCCTGCGCCAACACCCAGAAATGCAGCGGCAGGAACAGCGCGAGCAGCAGCCCGGAGACTCTGTGGACAACGAAAGCCCAGTACGCGGCATGGCCGCGGGCGCGCGCGTCGTTGGCTCTTTTCATGCGAGCCGTCCGCTCGACGGGGACGCCGGATGCCTCATGCCGCGACCACCGCATACACCGCGCGCAAGCCGGTAATCAGGATCAGCAACCCGAACAGCCTGGCTGCGAGCAGCGCACGCGCCGCCGGCCAGCGCAGCCATTCCACAGCGATGTTGGAGAGCCCCGGCGGAACGTGGACCGCGCAGGCGACGACGAACAGTGCATAGAAGGCGCCGAAACTCCAGCTGCCCTGCGTGCGCGCAAGGATCTCGCTGCCGCTGAGGCCGCCGCGCACGGCGTAGATCATCACCGCCAGGTGCACCAGCACGCACACGGCGAGCACCATCGCGCTGATGCGCTGGCGGTACCAGCGGCGCGCTTCGGCAAGACCGTCGTTCATCGATCTCGCGCTCCTACCCAACATGGCAGGCCGCCTTTCGACGCCACACGGGCCGGCTCGCAAACGGGCCGGCGCTCGACCCTTCTCACAAACGCCCCCGCACCGCGGCGCGGCCGACCACCCGCTTCAGACCGGCAATGCCCGCGGTCGGCGAGATTTGCTTCGGGCAGTGCACGGTGCAGCTGCCCTGCGTGTGGCAGGCGTGACAGCCGGCGTCACCGGCGACGGCACGCAGCCGCTCGCGTTGCTGCGTGTCACGCACGTCGTTGACCAGCGTCCAGGCACGGTTCAGCGCGGCCGGGCCCAGATAGTCCGGCCGCGAGCTCACGACATC
The DNA here is from genome assembly GCF_013817365.1 of Methylibium sp. Lineage (GTDB taxonomy): Bacteria > Pseudomonadota > Gammaproteobacteria > Burkholderiales > Burkholderiaceae_C > Methylibium. Next base: position 29,059 of record NZ_JACDCU010000005.1, read on the forward strand.
GCACGAGGCGTAGCACACGCCGCAGCCGATGCATTCGACGCCCGCGTCGGCGGCCTTGCGCTCGCGCGAGTCCGGCTTGACCGGCTCGAAGTCATCGGCACGGGTGCGCTTGCCCTTGAAGCTGCCCTTCGCACGCGCCCACTTGTCGAAGAACTCGCTCATGTCTGTGACGAGGTCCTTCACGACCGGCAGGTTCGCCAGCGGGGCGATCTCGAGCTGCCCCTCTCCCACGACCTTGGAGACATGCGTGCGGCAAGTCCACCTTGCAACGCCGTTCACCGTCATGGCGCACGAGCCGCACATGCCGACCCGGCAGGCGAATCGATAGCCGAGAGACGGTTCGAGATTTCGCTGGACGTAGGTGACGACGTCCAGCACGGTCTGGCTTGCCAGGCGGGGAACTTCGTAGCTCACGAAGTCGCCCTGCTCTTTGCCTCGCCAGATTTTCACCGTCAGCTTGTTCGTCATCGACTGCGCCGGGTGTGCGAGAGGACGCAAATGATCAGCCAGTGCACGCGAAATGAAAAGCGAGTAAAGCTGGCCTCAAGGACAAGGAATGCTTTACAAACAAAGCCCTTTCAGCCGAAGCGTCCGCCGTGTCTTCGATCCGCGTTCTCAAGACTTTCCTCGCCGTGGCCCGGCACGGCAGTTTCGCCGCCGCCGGCATGGAGATCGGGCTCACAGCCGCCGGCGTCGGCCTGCAGATGCGCGCGCTGGAGGAAGAGCTCGGCCAGGCCTTGTTCGACCGCGCCGGGCGCTCGATCGTGCTCAACACCACCGGTCGGCTGACCATCGCACCCGTGGCCGATCTCGTGCGCCGCTTCGAGGCGCTCGCCTCGGTCGACACCGACGGCTTGTCGGGCACCGTCGTCGTCGGCGCGCTGGTCTCGGCGCTGATGGGCGCGTTCGCCGATGCGCTGTGGGCGCTCAAGCGCGAGCATCCGCGGCTCGAAGTGAAGTTGCTGGCCGGACTGTCTGCAGATTTCGCACCGAAGGTCGAGCGCGGAGAACTCGACGCCGCGGTCGTGACGCAACCTCCACGCGCCCTGCCCACCGGCGTGAAGTGGACGCCGCTGTATTCGGAGCCGATGATCCTGATCGTTCCGCGCCGGCCGCATTTCAAGCTGGGCCTGCAGGCGCAGGACACGCTTCGCGAGGCGCCGTACCTGCGTTTCGATCGCAACACCTGGACCGGTCAGCTGGTCGAGCAGGTGCTCTCACGCGCCGGTGTTGCGGTCAACGAAAGCCTGGAACTCAACTCCGTGGAGGCCATCGTCGCGCTTGTGCGGCAAGGCTTCGGCGTGTCGATCGTGCCGCAGCTCGACAACGTCGACTGGGATCACGACCGCGATTTGAAAGTCGTTCCGGTGCCGGGCAACCGCATCCAGCGGCATGTGGGCCTGATCGAACGCACGAGCCATTCGCGTATGCGGTTCACCGACCAGATCAAGCAGCATTTCAAGACGAGGGCGCCGCGCCATCGGCTGGGCGAAACGCAGACGCCCTGACGGCATGAGGCTCGCACCGGCGGCGCCCGCGTCGAGATCGCGAGGGCGCTGACTGGCGACCCCTTCGAAGCAGGTCATCGCGCACTCGAAAAGCTGCGCCGTCGGCGCCGGCCAGCGTGCCACGGCATTCACTTTCGTCAACGATCACTACGCCTGCGGCGCCATGATTGCAGCTCAGGCCGCCGGCCTCGCCGTGCCAGAGGACGTCGCGCTGCTCGGCGCGCGAGCCAGCACGGGTGACGGGCAGGCCGACCGGCCCGATCGGTTGCCGCGGGCCTGACGCCGCTGGCCGGCCTGCGCGCAGTTGGGCAGGTACGTAGCTTGCCGCGAACCAAGACACTTCAAGGAGCAATCATGTCGACTGCCTATCGAGACAAATCATCTGGCGCCGATCGGCGCATCGGCTTTGTGCTCCTGCCCCGCCTGGGCGCCGTGATCACCGCGTCGATCGTTGCCGGGCTGGTGTTCGCGATGATGGAAATGGTGCTGGTCGCCCTCGTCATGGGACAACCTTGGTACGGGCCGCTGCACATGATCGCGGCGATCGGCATGGGGCCGCAAGGGGTGCTGCCACCTCCGCCTGCATTTGACTTCGGCGTCGCTGCGATCGCGATGCTGATCCACATGTTGGTGTCCGTTTTCCTCGGACTGGTCCTGGCGACCGCGCTGCTCGCCTTTCGCAGCAGCATGGCGTGGCTGATCGGTCTAATCTTCGGTGTGGCGCTGTACTACATCAACTTCTACGGTTTCACCGCGCTCTTTCCGTGGTTCGCGGAAGCGCGTGGCTGGATCGGGTTGGTCTCGCACGCCGTCTTTGGTCTGGTGCTCGCGTTGATCTACCGGGGGATGGACAAGCGCGAAGCGATCGCCCGGCGTGTCGGCCCCCGCGCCTGACGGGCGTTACCCGAGCTCGACCATTCGATCCAGTTCGGGTTGCGGCCCACCGGCTAGCACCCTGGTGATTGGCCTGCCTGCCGACGACCGCGCCGCGTGAGCCGCTCAACGGACCTGATGGTCGACGGGGAGTTGAACGCGGACGCCGCCTGGTTCTACGCCGATCCCAAGCCCGAAGCCGAGATGATCAAGGGCCGGGTTGCGCCCTGGAAGGGCGTTAAGGGCGAGGCATGAGGAGCATCACATGAGCAAGAGCAAGCCCGTCATCGAGTTCGACGTCGCCGTGATCGGCACCGGCCAGGCCGGACCGACCCTGGCCATGACGCTGGCCGGGCGCGGTGAGAAGGTTGCCCTGATCGAAGGGGGGCTGGTCGGCGGCTCGTGTGTCAATCACGGGTGCACGCCGACCAAGACCCTGCGCAAAAGCGCGCGGGTCGCGCACCTGGCGCGTCGTGCGGGCGACTTCGGCATCCAGGCCGGGAAGGTCGAAATCGACTTCGCGGCCGCGATGGGGCGGATGCAGCAGCGGGTCGACGAGTCGCGCGCGGGGCTGGAAGAATCGATCACCGGGCAGGATGGCCTGACCTTGCTGCGGGGCTGGAGCGCCTTTGCGGGCCGAGCCGGTGACCGGTTCGAGCTGACCGCCGGTGACCAGGCGCTGCGGGCCGCGCGGGTCTTCCTCAACACCGGCACCCGCGCGTTCATCCCGCCGCTGCCGGGCATCGATGACGTGCCGCACCTGGACAACGTCAGCCTGCTCCAGCTGCGCGAGCGTCCGCGCCATCTGATCATCATCGGAGGCAGTTACATCGGCCTCGAGATGGGGCAGATCTTTCGCCGGCTCGGCAGCGAAGTCACCGTGATCGAGGCCGACCCGCGCATCACCGGCCGCGAGAACGAGGCGGTCTCGAAGGCCCTCACCGAGATGCTGCAGGCAGAGGGCATCCGCTTCCACACCGGCAACGAGGTCGAGCGGGTGGAGAAGAGTTCCGATGCCGCGATTGCCGTGAAGGTGGGTGGACAGCGGGTCGAAGGCTCGCACCTGCTGGTCGCCACCGGGCGCAGCCCGAACACCGAGCGCCTCAACCTGGCTGCGGTCGGGGTCGAGACCGACGAGCGCGGCTTCGTGCCCACCAATGGCAAGCTGGAAACCAATGTGCCGGGCATCTGGGCGGTCGGCGACATCAACAAGCGCGGTGCCTTCACCCACACCAGCTACCAGGACGGCCAGATCGTGCTGGCCAATCTCAAGGGCGGCGCACGTTCCGCCGACGGCCGGGTATCGACCTACGCGATGTACACCGATCCGCCGCTGGGCCGGGTCGGCCTGTCGGAGGCGCAGGCCCGCGAGTCGGGCCGCGCCACGCTGGTGGCGAATTTTCAGATGAAGGACGTCAGCCGGGCCAAGGAGGAGAGCGAGACCGCGGGCCTGATGCAGATCCTGGTCGACCAGCAAAGCGAAGAGATCGTCGGTGCGTCGCTGCTGGGGTTCGGGTGCGACGAGGTGATCCAGGTGATCAGCAATTTCATGGCCACCGGCGCCCGCTACCAGGTGCTGCGCGATGCCTTGCCGATCCATCCCACGGTCGCCGAATTCCTGCCCTTCCTGCTGGACAAGGTCGAGCCGCTGAAGTAGCGCCGCCCGGCTTCGCTAAGCTCGAAAGATGAAGCAACCGGATGGCCAACCTGAGCGCGATGCGGCCAAACGACGAGTTCTACCTGATGGGCCGCGTGCCCAAGCCGCCGAAGCCAGATCGCGCCGGCGGCTGACTCGCCACCCGCCGCCGGCGCGGGCGAGCGATCAGTCCGGAGATCCGTCCGGGCGCTGCTGCAGCGCGCTGATCCGGACCTCGATCGGCGGGTGCGTCGACAGCAGCGCCATCATCCCGGCGCCGCGGCTGTTGATGCCGAAGGTCTTCACGGCCTTCGGCAGCTCGCCCGGATCGACGCCACCGAGCCGCGCCAGCGCATTGATCATCGGCTGCCTGCGGCCGAGCAGCCGCGCCGAACCGGCGTCGGCGCGGAACTCTCGCTGGCGCGAGAACCACGCGACGATGATCGCGGCCAGCACGCCGAGCACCATGTCCATCACGATCGTCGTGACGTAGTAGCCGATGCCGACGCCGCGATCGTTCTTCAGCAGCACGCGGTCGACGAAGTAGCCGACGACGCGCGAGATGAACACGACGAAGGTGTTCATCACCCCCTGCAGCAGCGTCATCGTGACCATGTCGCCGTTGGCGATGTGGGCGATCTCGTGGCCGATCACGGCCTCGACCTCCTCGCGGTTCATCGCCTGCAGCAGCCCGGTGGACACCGCGACCAGCGCCGAGTTCTTGAAGGCGCCGGTGGCGAAGGCGTTCGGCGCGCCTTCGAAGATCGCGACCTCGGGCATGCCGATCTTCGCCTTCTGTGCGAAGCGCTCGACGGTCGTGACGATCCAGCGGTGCGTCGGATCGGTGGAGTCGTTGATGACCTGCGCGCCGGTCGACCATTTGGCGACCTTCTTGCTGATCAGCAGCGAGATCGTCGCGCCGCCGAAGCCTATCAGCGCCGAGAACGCCAGCAGCATGCCGAGGTTCAGCCCGTTGGCGGTCAGGAAGCGGTTGACGCCCAGCACGCTGGCGGCGACGCCGAGCACCAGCATCACGGCGAGGTTGGTGACGATGAACAGCAGCACACGTTTCATTTGACTTCTGCGCGCCGGCGGCGCGGCATCGGGGTGGCGACAGCGCGAATGTTAGGGCCGGTGCGGAGTTTCAATGGCGGTCTGCGCCGCGCCCCGGCCCGGGAGGTACGCGGTGCGGATGCCTTGTCCGAAGCGGAGCGCCGACAGCGGAAAAAAAAGGAAGAAAGCGCCGACCCCGATCGGGCCGGTGAGCGTCAGGACCTTGGCGGAGCGAGCCGCAATACGGCGAGCGGCTGGACGCTTGCCAGATAGAGCCGGTACGCGCGCTTTGGCGTGCCATGAAGCTGCTCAAGATGGGTCTGCCTCAAGAGTGGATGGAGCAGGCGCGCAGCGGCAGCTCCGATGTATAGGCCAACGTAGAACTATGGAACGAACGGTTCTGTATCGATAAGCACGTCGGCCGTTTCACTGACCTGCAGGGCGACCGTCGGCCGTGCCTTGGAACGCGGACGGACGTCGCCGGTCAA
>NZ_JACDCU010000101.1 GCF_013817365.1 Methylibium sp.
GGCTGGGCTGGGCGGTGCGGCGCAGCGTCAAGGCGCCGGTCGAGCAGGTGGTCGAAGCGGTGACGCGCATTGCCAAGGGCGACCTCGTCACCAAGATCAGCTCCACCGGCCGCGACGAGATCGCCTGGTTGAACTACGAACTCAACACCATGCGCAAGAAGCTGCAGTCGACCATCGCCGACGTGCGCGCCTCTGCCGAGCAAGTGGCGCTGGCCTCGAGCGAGATCGCCTCGGGCAACGCCGACCTGTCCACCCGCACCGAGAGCCAGGCCAGCGGCCTGCAGCAGACCGCCAGTTCCATGGAGCAGCTGACTGCCACCGTGCGTCAGAACGCCGACAACGCCCAGCAGGCCAACCAGTTGGTCACCACGGCGAGCAGTGTGGCCGGCCGAGGCGGCGAAGTGATGAGCCAGGTGGTCTCGACGATGACCGAGATCAACGCCAGCGCACGCAAGATCGCCGACATCATCGGCGTGATCGACGGCATCGCTTTTCAGACCAACATCCTCGCGCTCAATGCTGCCGTCGAAGCAGCACGGGCCGGCGAGCAGGGCCGCGGCTTCGCGGTGGTCGCCGGCGAAGTGCGCTCGCTCGCCCAGCGCAGCGCGGCGGCGGCCAAGGAGATCAAGACGCTGATCGAGGACTCGGCCGGCAAGGTCAATACCGGCGCCAAGCTGGTCGATCAGGCCGGCGCGACGATGAGCGAGATTCTTTCGAGCGTGCGCCAGGTGACGCACATCATGGGCGAGATCAGCGTGGCCAGCCGCGAGCAAAGTGCCGGCATCGAGCAGATCAACCGCCAGGTCGAGCAGATGGACGGCATGACGCAGCAGAACGCTGCGCTGGTCGAGCAGGCCGCCGCGGCTGCCACCTCGCTGCACGAGCAGTCGCACAAGCTGACCGATGCAGTGAAGGTGTTCAAGCTGGCGGCCTGAAGCCGCGACAGACAGCGCCATCGCGCCAGCCGTTGCGAAGCAAGGCCCGCGCCGTTTCGGCCTGCGAAGACAGCGGCGATCGCGCCCGCCTCACTCCTGAACCACCGCCTGCCGCTGCGATCCCAGGCCGTCGATTCCCAGCGTCACCACATCGCCGGCCTTCAGATACTGCGGCTGCGGCTTCATGCCCATGGCCACGCCGGGCGGTGTGCCGGTGGCGATCACGTCGCCGGGCAGCAGGGTCATGCAGCGGCTCACGTAGCTGACCAGCGCCGCCACGCCGAACACCATGGTGGCGGTGGTGCCACGCTGGCGAGGCTGGGCGTTCACGTCGAGCCACAGGGCGAGCGCCTGCGGGTCGGGTACCTCGTCGGCCGTCACGAGCCAAGGACCGATCGGGCCGAAGGTGTCGAAGCCCTTGCCCTTGTCCCAGGTGCCGCCGCGCTCCATCTGCCAGGCGCGATCGCCCACGTCGTTGACTACGCAGTAGCCGGCCACGTGGGCCAGGGCTGCGGCCTCGGACACGTTCTTCGCGGTCTTGCCGATGACGACGCCGAGCTCGACCTCCCAATCCACCTTCTGCGCGTCGGGCGGCATCTCGATCGGGTCATCCGGCCCGCTGATGGAGGTGGTCGCCTTCATGAAGACGATCGGCTCGCTGGGCACCGGCAGGCCGGCCTCCGCGGCGTGGTCGCGGTAGTTCAGGCCGATGCCGACGAACTTGCTGATGCCGGTGAAGGGCACGCCCAGGCGCGGCGTGCCGCGCACGCGCGGCAGGGCGGTGGCATCGAGCCGGCGCAGGCGAGCCAGGCCGGCAAGGCCGAGCGCCGGCAGATGAAGACCACCTGAACCCGGGGGCAACACGCTGGACAGGTCACGCAGCGTTCCCTGAGAGTCGATCAGGCCGGGTTTCTCGCGCCCGGCGCGGCCATAGCGAACCAGTTTCATCGTCGGGCTCTTCAATTGCTGGGCCTGCGAGTGTGCCCTGCGCAACGCCGGGTGACCCGGTGGGGACTGCCATGCTCACATTGCCCAATACAGTGCCGGCCCGCGGCGGCACGGACGCCATCGCCGAGCGCCTCGCGGCGCGCCTGGAGCGCCTGCCGGTGCCGACCGCGCTGCTGCTGCCCAATGGCGCTCGGCTCGGCCCGGCGACGTCGCGGGTGGTGCTCGGACTCAACGACGCCGGCCTGCTGAGCCTGTTGGCTCGCGGCCAACTGGGCGCGCTGGCCGAGGCCTACGTGGACGGTCGGCTCGAGCTCGATGGCAGCCTGCGCGACATCTGCACCGTCGGGGCGGACCTGCTGCCGGCCGACCCGGTGATTGCGGCCACGCTGAACGGTCCGGCCCGCTTCGTGAGCCGCCTCCTGAGCCCGATGCGCTCGCGGCTGCGCCACAGCGCACCGCGCGACCGGGCGCAGATCGCGTTTCACTACGACGTCTCCAACGACTTCTATGCCCTCTGGCTCGATCCGCGGCGTGTTTATTCGTGCGCTTACTGGCCGCGCGGCGTGGTCACGCTGGCCAAGGCCCAGGAGGCCAAGCTCGAGCTGATCTGCCGCAAGCTGATGCTGCGCCCGGGTGAGCGGCTGCTCGATATCGGCGCCGGTTGGGGCGCACTTCTGCTTTGGGCGGCTGAGCGGCACGGCGTGAGGGCGCACGGCATCACCTTGTCCAAAGAGCAGCATGCTCACATGCAGCAGTTGATCGATGCACGCGGGCTGCGCGGGCGTGTGACGGTGGCGCTGTGCGATTACCGCGAATTGTCGGAGACCGAGCCCTACGACAAGATTGCCTCGGTGGGCATGTTCGAGCACGTCGGCGTGGCGCGGCTGACCGGCTATTTCGCGAAGATCCACCGCCTGCTCAAGCCGGGCGGCCTGCTGCTCAACCACGGCATCAGCGCGGGCGGCCTGTACAACCGCGAGCTCGGCGCCGGCATCGGCGATTTCGTGGGGCGCCATATCTTTCCGGGCGGCGAGCTGGTGCACATTTCGCAAGTCATGGCCGCGATGGCCGAGGCGGGCCTGGAAGGGCTGGACATGGAGAACCTTCGCCCGCATTACGCACGCACACTGTGGGCGTGGAGCGATGCGCTGGAGGCCCGGCTCAAGCTCGCGCGCCGGCTCACAACGGAGCCTGTCGTGCGGGCCTATCGGCTCTACCTGGCCTTCAGCGCCCTGGGTTTCGAGCGCGGCTGGATGTCGCTGCATCAGGTGCTGGCCAGCCGGCCGAGCGGGCGGCCGCAGGACGGCCCGATGCGGGGGGCACAATCGGCGCACCCCTTCCAGCGCGATCATTTCGCCCTGAATCCCGGCATGGATCTTCCCCTGCAATCGCGAGGCTGAAAACGATGCTCTACAAGTTCAAAAGCAAGAACAGCGGCGACCTGATCATGACCGGCCCGGTCGGCGATGCGGTGCTGCGCACCATGGGAAAGGAGCCGGCGCCCAAGGGCATCCTCGAGCCGGCCGACATGCCCGGTGCCTTGCAGGCGCTGGAAGCGGCCATCGCTGCGGACGAGGCCGCCCGCGAGCAGGCCGAAGCCGAGGCCCGGGCCGAAGGCCGCAAGCTGCCGCCGCAGGGCGGCGTCAGCCTGCGCCAGCGTGCTTGGCCGATGGTCGAGATGATCAAACGCGCGCACCAGGCCGACGTCGAGATCGTCTGGGGCGTCTGAGGAAGCCCTTCGAAAACATCGCCGCCGCCGCGGCCGTTGCGAAGCAAGGCAGCTGCGGTCTCGACCTGCGGATTTCCCCTCTCTGAAGTTTTTCGTTCGTCAACTGAGGAGCCGGATTTGAAACTCACCAGCGCAAGCTGGGCCGACGGCGGCCCGATCCCCGAAAAATTTGCAGCCGGTCGGCCTGAGGCGGCGAGCACCGTCGCTTTTTCCGACAACGTGTCGCCGCAGCTCGGGTGGAGCGATCTGCCGGCCGGCACCCGCAGCCTGGCGCTGATCTGCCACGACCCCGACGTGCCGAGCCGCGGCGACGACGTGAACCAGCCCGACCGCGAGGTGCCGGCCAGCCTGCCGCGCATCGATTTTTTCCACTGGGTGCTGGTCGATCTGCCCCCCACCTTCACGCAATTGGCCGAGGGCGAGTTCAGCCACGGCTTCACGCCGCGCGGCAAGCCCGGCCCGGCCAGCCTGCACGGTGCACGCCAGGGCCTGAACGACTACACCGGCTGGTTCGCCGGCGACGCCGAGCGCGCCGGCGACTACCACGGCTACGACGGCCCGTTCCCGCCCTTCAACGACGCCATCCCGCACCGCTACGTCTTCACGCTTTACGCACTCGATGTCGCGCGGCTGCGGGTGGAAGGCAGCTTCACCGGCGCTCAGGTGCGCTCCACGATCGAAGGTCATGTGCTCGGCGAGGCCCGCTTCAGCGGCACCTACACGCTCAACCCCCGCCTGCGAAACCCAGACGGGGGTGCCGCCTGATGCCGCAGACCGAGGCCACCCGCATCCTCGCCATCCGACACGGCGAGACCGACTGGAACGTCGGCACCCGCATCCAGGGACAGCTCGACGTGGCCCTCAACGACAAGGGGCGATGGCAGGCCGTGCGTGTCGCGCAGGCGGTGGCCGAGGAGGGCATCGACGTGATCTATGCCAGCGACCTGGTTCGGGCTTTCGATACCGCGCAGGCCATCGGTGCGGCGATCGGCATCGAGGTGCGGCCCGACGTCGGGCTGCGCGAGCGGGGCTTCGGCCGTTTCGAAGGCGAAACCTGGGCCGCCATCGAGGCGAACTTCCCGTCCGACAGCGCGCGCTGGCGAGCCCGCGACCTGGAGTTCGCCCCAGAGCGCGGCGAAACGCTGCGCGTCTTTTATGCGCGCGTGGTGGCCACGGCCGAGCGCCTCGCTGGCGCGCACCCGGGCCGGACCGTTGCGTTGGTCGCGCATGGCGGCGTGATGGACTGCCTCTACCGCGCCGCAGCGCGCGTCGATCTGGCTGCGCCGCGCACCTGGCAACTCGGCAATGCGGCCGTCAACCGGCTGCTCTACACGCCCGAGGGCTTCACGATCGTCGGTTGGAGCGACACCTCGCACCTCGATGGTCGGGTGCACGACGAATTCAGCGACGGCGGAGTCGGCGGCGCCCCTTCGCTCATCCCCTCGGCCGACAAAGTCGGCCATGCCGCCTGAGGACTGAAATGCGCCCCGCACCTGCCGCTATCGGAGACTCGGTCGCCGCCATCGACACGCCGGCGCTGGTCGTCGATCTCGATGCCTTCGAGCGCAATCTGCAGACCATGGCTGACTTTGCGCGCGCGCACGGCGTGAAGCTGCGGCCGCACGCCAAGATGCACAAGTGCGCGGCCATCGCGCTGCGCCAGATGGCGCTGGGCGCCGTGGGCGTGTGCGTGCAGAAGACTGGCGAGGCCGAGGCGCTGGCGGCAGCCGGCGTGAGCGATATCTTCGTCAGCAATGAAGTGATTGCGCCGGCCAAGCTGGCGCGGCTCGCTGCGCTGGCACGGCGGGTGAGGCTGGCGATCACGGTGGACAGCGCGCTCGGCATCGACCGGCTGGCCCGGGCCGTGAAGAACGCCGGCAGCACGGTGGACGTGTTCATCGAGATCGATGTCGGCCAGGGTCGCTGCGGGGTGTCGCCTGAGCAAGCCGCTGCGCTGGCGCGGCAGGTTGATGCGCATGCGCTCCCACCCGGCCCCGCCGGCGCCGGCCTGCATCTGACCGGGCTGCAGGCCTATCACGGCAGCGCCCAGCATTACCGCAGCGCAGCCGAGCGCGCGGCAGCTGTCGAGCAGGCGGTCGCCATCGTGAGCGCGGCGCGTGCAGCGATCAGCGCTGCCGGCATCGACGCCCCGCTAATCGTGACGGGCGCCGGCAGCGGCACATTCATGCTCGAAGCCGGCAGCGGCGTCTACGGCGAACTGCAGCCCGGCAGCTACGCCTTCCTCGACGCCGACTACGCACGCAACACCCCGCATCCCGACGCACCGCGCTTCGAGCACGCGCTCTTCGTCAAGGCCCAGGTCATGAGTGCGAGCGCCGCGCATGTCGTGGTCGATGCGGGCCACAAGTCGCATGCCATCGAGTCGGGCCTGCCGACCGTGTGGCAGCGCGAGGGCCTGCAGGTCGTCGGCGCCAACGACGAGCATTGCATGCTGAAGCCACGCGTCGAAGTCGCCGCACTGCCCGCGCTCGGCGACACGCTCTGGCTGGTGCCCGGCCATTGCGACCCGACCGTCAACCTGCACGATCACCTCATCGCCGTGCGCGGCGGGCTGGAGTGCGGCGCGGTCGAGGCGGTGTGGACCGTGGACGCGCGGGGGCGGCTCGATTGATTCGTCGTGCGCGGCCCCGTGGTCGACCTGTTCCCGGTCGGCTGGTGGGGCGGTAGAACACGGCCTGCTGAGGGCAAAATCGCTCGAATGAAGATTCCCCTCTTTCGCGGCGCCATGGTGGCGATCTGCGTCGCGCTTGGCGCACCCGTGGCCCTTGCACACGACTATCAGGTCGGCGCCATCCGGATAGATCATCCCTGGGCGCGGCCCACGGTGGCCGGGCAGATGACCGGCGGCGGCTACCTCCAACTCGAGAACCGCGGCAAGACCGCCGACCGGCTGGTCTCCGTCAGCAGCACGGCGGCCGAGCGTGTCGAGCTGCACACCATGAAGCTCGACGGTGACGTCATGCGCATGCGCCAGCTCGACGCCATCGAGTTGCCCCCGGGCGGCAGCGTCGAGCTCAGGCCGGGCGGCGACCATCTCATGCTTGTGGGACTGAAGGCGCCGCTCGAGCTGGGCAAGAGCATCCCGCTGAAGCTCACGTTCGAACGGGCCGGTGACGTGATGGTCGAGGTGAAGGTCGAGAAAGCACCTGCTTCCACTGCGGCGGCTCCTGCTGCCGAACACGCGGACCACCACAAGCATTGACAAGCTCGAGCACGCACCGGCGCCGCAGGGAGGGCCCTAACGCGTCGTCCACGGCGAGGTACCGGCTCGCTGGGGGCTTTGGCTATCGCAAAGGCTGCCACGTTCAGCAGCGCAAGCAGAGCCTCAGCCGAACAGTCCTGTCGAGGCCGCCGGCGGCGTCACGCCGAGGTGGCGGTAGGCCGCCAGCGTGGCGATGCGCCCGCGCGGCGTGCGCTGCAGGTAGCCCTGCTGGATGAGGTACGGCTCGATCACGTCTTCGATGGTGCCCGGCTCCTCGCCAATGGCCGCGGCCACGTTGTCCAGACCGACCGGCCCGCCGTCGAAGCGGTGGATCACCGCTTCGAGCAGCTTGCGGTCCATCACGTCGAAGCCCTGCGGGTCGACGTCGAGCATCTTCAGCGCCTTGTCGGCGGTAGCCAGATCGATGCGGCCGTTGCCCTTGACTTCGGCGTAGTCGCGTACGCGGCGCAGCAGCCGGTTGGCGATGCGCGGCGTGCCGCGAGAGCGGCGCGCGATCTCTTGCGCGCCGTCGGTTTCGGTCGGCACGTTCAGCAAGCCGGCCGAGCGGGTGACGATGCGCGCAAGTTCCTCGACCGTGTAGAACTCCAGCCGCGCGACGATGCCGAAGCGGTCGCGCAGCGGGTTGGTCAGCATGCCGGCGCGCGTGGTTGCGCCGACGAGCGTGAAGGGCTGCAGCTCCAGCTTGATCGAGCGCGCCGCGGGGCCCTCGCCGATCATGATGTCGATCTGGTAGTCCTCCAGCGCGGGGTACAGGATTTCCTCGACCACTGGCGAGAGGCGGTGGATCTCGTCGATGAAGAGCACGTCGTTCTTCTCGAGGTTGGTGAGGATCGCAGCCAGGTCCTTGGGCTTTTCCAGCACCGGCCCGGAGGTCTGGCGCAGGTTCACGCCGAGCTCGGCGGCGATGATGTGAGAGAGCGTCGTCTTGCCCAGCCCCGGCGGGCCGAACAGCAGCACGTGGTCCATCGCCTCGCCGCGTTTCTTGGCTGCACCGATGAAGATTTCGAGTTGCTCGCGTGCCTTGACCTGGCCGACGTACTCCGCCATGCCCTTGGGGCGCAGCGCGCGCTCCACGGCCTCTTCATTGGGTGATACCGGCGCGGCGTTGAGGACGCGCCGCGGCATCGCCGAGGCCGGTGTGAAATCGTCGGTCTGGATGCTCATGGCGCGATTGTGCGGGAGTGATGCGCAGGCAAGAATCGCCGCACTTCGCAAGAGAGCAGCGACGTATCCCTCTTCGATAGGCAAGCTCACGGCCGTCTGAAGTCGGGAACAGTCCGCATCAAGAACTCGTCGAAAAGCGGCACGGTGAACGCCATGTCGCCGTGCGCGGGGCTGTAGACCATGCCCTTCTTGATCAGCTTGGCGCGTACCGGGCCCAGGCTGTTGACCTTGACGCCGAGCATGTCTGCGATATCGCCCGTGCGGTGCGCTTGCGATCCGAGTTCCGCCATCGCGCGCAGGAAATTTTTCTCGCTTGGCGTGAGGCGCTCGTAGCGAACGCGGAAGAAGTTCTGGTCGAGCCGCACGACGACGCTGGCAGTCGCATGGCGAATCGTGTCGAGCGTGATCGGGCTTGCCTTGGCGACATTCCAAGCTTGGTATCCCCATTCCTGGACGAAATACGGGTAGCCCCTGGTCAGTCGAAAAACCTCGGTCAGCGCGTCGCCCTCGAAAGTCACGCCGGCGGCTTGCGCCGGGTCCTGCAAGGCTTTTGCGGCATCGTCCGGAGCCAGCGCGCCGATGTTCGGGAAGTTGAACAAGCGCTCCGCGTACGACTTCGATTCACCAGCCAATCCGGGCAGGATCGGCAACCCCGCGCCGAGCAGCAGGATCGGCAACTGGCGCTGCTGCACCTTGTGCATCGCCATGATCAGCGCGCCCAGTTCCTTGTGGTTGAAGTACTGGATCTCGTCGATGAACACTCCGACTGCGCTCTTGCGCTCGAGCGCTGCTTCGCCGACGGCGACGAACAGGTCGGGCAGATCGATCTCGAGATCGCCGCTGTCGGCAGTGCCCCGTTCGGATTCGATGTCCAGCCCGATGTTCAAGTCGTCGACACTGACCTTGATCGAGCCGACGAAACTGCGCAGCACCGCCAACGCGCGCTTGACCTTGTCGCCGGCGCCGGCAACGCGGTCCAGGTCGAACAGCACCTTGCGCATGAAGGGAGCCAGTGACACACCGAGCCGCTTGTCCTCGCTCGCCTCCACGGAAATCGTTCGGTATCCCGCCGCGAGGGCCAAGCGTTCGATCTCGTTGAGCAGCACGGTTTTGCCGACACCCCGCAAGCCGGTCAGCAGCAAGCTTTTTTCGGGTCGCCTTGCCGCGATGCGGCCAAGCAGCACGCGCGCTTCCGAAAGGACGGGATCCCGGCCAACGAGTTCGGGAGGGGGAGAGCCGGCGCCGGGAGAGAACGGGTTCTTGATTGGGTCCATGTCCAGACTCTAACAAGTTCTACACATGTATAGCTTATTTGCTGTATACAGTAGTAGAACTGAGTAGAGCGAATCTTTTGCTGCCCGCTCAACCGGGTGTCCGCCGCAGGCCTCAATCCACAAAGAAATCCGGCACGAACTCCTCGTCCCCGGCGTCACGCTGTACTTCTCCAGATCGGTGATGCCGTGCTGCGCCAGCAGCGTGTCGTCGATGAAGAAGTTGCCGGTCGTCGTCTTCGCGTCGCTGGTCAGGACCAGATAGGCGGCATCGGCCAGGATCTCAGGCGTGCGGCACTTGGCGATGTCCAGGCCGGGAATCATCTGCAGCGCCGCGGTGGCGATGGCGGTACGCGGCCACAGGCTGTTGACGCCGATGCCGTAGGGCTCGAACTCCGCGGCATGGCCGAGCGTGCACTCGCTCATCCCGTACTTGGCCATCGTGTAGGCCACGTGGTTCTTGAACCAGTGCGGCTTCATCGACAGCGGTGGCGACATGTTGAGCACCATCGGGTTGCGGCCGGCTTCGGCGCTCTTGATGAGCTGCGCCAGGCAGGCCTGGGTGCACAGGTAGGTGCCGCGCACGTTGACGCCGAACATCAGGTCGAAGCGCTTCATCGGCGTGGCGTGCGTCGGCGTGAGGCTGATCGCGCTGGCGTTGTTGACCAGGATGTCGATGCCGCCGAAGCGCTCGGCCGTCTGCGCCACCGCGGCGAGCACGCTGGCCTCGTCGCGGATGTCGCCGGCGATCGGCAGGGCCTGGCCGCCGGCAGCTTCGATCTCTTCGGCGGCGCTGTAAATCGTGCCGGGCAGCTTCGGGTTGGCCTCGGTGGTCTTGGCGATCAGCGCGATGTTGGCGCCGTCGGCCGCCGCTCGCTTGGCGATGGCCAGGCCGATGCCGCGGCTGGCGCCGGTGATGAAGAGCGTCTTGCCTTTGAGGTTCATGGAATCTCCTGGTGCAG
>NZ_JACDCU010000006.1 GCF_013817365.1 Methylibium sp.
GCTCGCGGTAGGCATCGGCGGCGGCGTGCCCGACGCCGGCCGGCAACAGGCCGCGCGCCTCGGCGAGCTGCAGCAGCGCGATGTTGCCCACGTCCTCGCGCAGCGGCGGGTGCTCGGCGCTGTGCGCGAGCACGAGGGTCTGCACCGCGAACTCGACGTCCATCATGCCGCCCTCGCCATGCTTCACGTCGAAGCGCGGCGCCCCGGCCTCAAGGCCCTGCCGCGGCAGCGGGTGGGCCGCGCGCACGCGCTCGCGCATGGCCTGGACCTCCTGGCGCAGCGCCTGCGGATCGCGCGGCGCGGCCAGCACCGCGCGGCGCACCGCCTCCACTCTCGGCGCCAGGCTCGGTTCGCCGGCGCACCAGCGGGCGCGCGTGATGGCCTGGTGCTCCCAGGTCCAGGCGGTATTGCTGCCGCGCTGGGTCTGGTAGCGCTCGAAGGCCGCGATCGACGTGACCAGCAGACCGGAATTGCCGTTGGGCCGCAGCGCCGTGTCGATGTCGAACAGCTCGCCCGCTGGTGTGCGCAAGGTCAGCCAGTTGACCAGCTTGCGCGTGAAGGCGGCGTAAACCTCGGCCGCGCGGTCGGCGTCGGGCTCGTCGGCGTCGTCGAACAGAAACACCACGTCGAGGTCCGAGCCGTAGCCCAGTTCCTTGCCGCCGAGCTTGCCGTAGGCGACCACGGCGTACCGCGGATCGTCGCGGTGGCGCTGCCGCAGGTGCTGCCAGGCCCAGCGGATGGCGCAGTCGAGCGTGGCGTCGGCCAGCGCGGAGAGGTCGTCGGCGACCTGCTCGACCGTGAGCTGGCCTTCGACGTCGCGCACCAGCGTGCGGAACACCTCGGCATGGTGGGCGCGGCGCAGCGTGTCGAGCAGCGACTCCTCGTCGGCCTGGCCGCCGCGGGTCCAGGCGCCGTGGCGCTCGTGCAGGTCGCGCAGATAGGCTTCGCGTTCGAAGCGCACGCTGAGCGCACGCGCATCGGCCAGCTCGTCGATCACGCCGGGATAGCGCATCAGGTAGCGCATCGGCCAGCGGGCGAGGCCGAGCAGGCGCAGCAGCCTCGCCAGTACTTCGGGCCGCTCGGCGAGCAGGGCCAGGTAGCTCTCGCGGCGCAGGAGCGGTTCGATCCAGTCGATGAAGCGCAGCATCGGCTGGTAGTGCGCCGCGTCGCGCACGGCCGACGCTTGCGCATGCGGCGCGGTCGCGGCGACCGAGACGGCGGCGCGGGCGATCAGCCGGGCCAGGCGCTGCTTGGTCTCGTCGCGCAGCAAAGCCACCTTGGGCGTGGCGCAGAACGTCTTCACGCGCTCGGCGATGGGCGCCGGCAGCCGGCTCAGGAAGGCTTCGCTGTCCAGCGCGGGCGGCGGCCCGCCGCAGCTCTTGCAGCCGCCGTTGCTGTTGGCCGCGGGCGCGCGGCCGTCGTGCAGCAAGGCGTCGAACTCGGTCGCGACGAACTCGCGGTGGCCGCACAGCGTGTCGAGCAGCTCGCATGCGTCCTCGCGGCAGGCCAGGCCCATCGAGCGCGCGATCCAGCCGAGGTCGGCGTCATCGGTCGGCAGCACGTGGGTCTGCTGGTCGTCGAGATACTGAATGCGGTGTTCGAGGCGACGCAGGAAGCGGTAGGCCTCGCCGAGCTTCAGGGCCGTGTCGGGCTTCATCACGCCCACGGCGACCAGCCGGTCGAGTGCAGCGAGCGTCGAGCGCGTGCGCAGCTCGGGGTATTGACCGCCGCGCACGACCTGCAGCAATTGCACGATGAACTCGATTTCGCGGATGCCGCCGCGAGAGAGTTTCACGTCGTTGGCGCGTTCGGGCCGGCCGGCCGCGCGCTTGGCCGCCTCGTCGCGGATCTTGCGGTGCAGCTGGCGCAGGCCCTCGAACACGCCGTAGTCGAGGTAGCGGCGGAACACGAAGGGCACGACCACGTCGCGCAGGCACAGGGCCTCGCCGTTGCTCATCGCCGAGGCGGGCGCGACGACGCGGCTCTTGAGCCAGGCGAAGCGCTCCCACTCGCGGCCCTGCACCAGAAAGTACTCCTCCAGCATGGCCAAGCTCACCACCGCGGGCCCGGAGTTGCCGTTCGGTCGCAGCGCCAGGTCGACGCGGAAGACGTTGCCGTCTTCGGTGGTCTCGCCGATCAGCGCGTAGAGCGTGCGAGCCACCTGGCTGAAGTACTCGTGGCCGGTGACGATGCCGCGGCCATCGGCGCGCCCGGCGGTGGGGCCGTCTTCCTCGTAGACGTAGATGAGGTCGATGTCGGACGACACATTCAGCTCGCGCGCGCCGAGCTTGCCCATGCCCAGCACCCAGAAGCAAGAGCGCGTGCCGTCGGCGCGCAGCGGTGCGCCGTGCCGCGCGTCCTGTTCGTCGAAGGCCTGCGCCAGGGCTCGGTCGAGCGTCACCTCGGCCAGCAGGCTCATGGTCCGGGTGACGGCGTCGAGCGGCAGCTGCGCCTCGACGTCCAGCACGGCCAGGCGCTCGATGACGAGCTGGCGCGCCACGCGCAGCGCGGCGGGCAGGGCCCGCCCGCCTTCGGACAAGGTGTTGATCAGCGCGCCGATCACGTCGCGCGAGGGCAGGCCTGTCGGCAGCAGAGCGAGCTCGCCGGCGTAGCGGCGGCGGATGCGCTGCACGAAACGCGAATGCTCGGCCCGCGCAGTGCCGAGCAAGAGGGGGGCAGGGCGACCGGCGTCGGCCGCTGATGCGTTGAGCAAGGAGGCCGTCATCTGTGCTTCGGGGCTGTGCTAGCGTGGCGGCCGCTTACGGTGCGGTGCGGGCTCGCGGCGCAGCGATCCGAACCGCACGAAAGCGTGCGGCGCAATCGTCCGGTACCCGGCACCCTGCCGATCACGCTCTCGCTGATGCTGACCATTCCGCCTTCCCCCCGCGTCCCCCGCCGTGCCGACGCCGGCACGCGGCGCCGCGTGCGCGCCGGCTGGCTGACGGCGCTGCGCTGGCTGGCGGCTGCGTTGTTGTTCTTGTGCAGCCTCGTGATCGCGGCCTGGCTCATTGTTCAATGGGGCATTCTGCCGCGTATCGAACACTGGCGTCCGCTGCTGGAAGCCCGCGCGAGTGAGGCTTTGGGCGTGCCGGTACGCATCGGTGTGATCAGCGTCACGCACGACAAGGACGGCCTGCGTTGGGCGCGCGCGATCGAGTTGCGTGATGTCGTGTTGCTCGAGCCTGCAGCGGCCGGCGTTGCGACGGCATCTGCGGCATCGGCCGTTTCGCCCATGCCGCGCTCGCCGTCTGCGTCTGCCGCGCCGACCGAAGGCCCGGCCTCCGGAGCCGCGTCCGCCGTACCGACCGAGGGCCGGTCGTCCGCATCGCCGGCAGTGCGCGAAGCGCTGCGCCTGCCGCGCGTGCGCATTGCGCTGTCGCCGACCTCGCTCCTGCCCGGCTGGGACGGGCGCTGGCGATTGCGTTTCACGCAGTTGCTGATCGAGGGCGCACGGCTCGAATTGCGCCGCGACGCGCAGGGCCGCGTTCGCCTGGCGGGTCTGCCGGCGCACGGCGAGGGGGGCGGTGACGATGGGGCCGAGGACTGGTTCTTCAGCCAGCCCGAGTTCGTCTTGCGCGGTGCCATGCTCACCTGGTTCGATGAGCAGCGCGCCGCCGTGCCGGTCGTGCTGAACGATGCGGACCTGACCGTGCGCAACGGCGTGCGCCGCCACGTGCTGAGCCTGAAAGCGACGCCGCCGCCGGACTGGGGCGCGCGCTTCACGCTGCAAGGCGACTTCACTCAGCCGCTGCTTGCGGGCACCGGCAGCGGCAATTCGCGCGTGCTGGCGCGGCCCGGCGACTGGCGGCGCTGGCGCGGCACGGTCCGGGCCGACCTGCCGGCCATCGATCTGGCGGCGCTGCGCCTGCATGCCGAGCTGCCGTTCGGGCTGGAGAACGGCAGCGGCGCAATGACCGCCGAGTTCGATGTGCGGCAGGCGCGCGTGCTCGGCGCTCGCACCGAGCTGGCGCTGCGCGATGTCGTTCTGCGGCCCGATCCGCCGGTAGAGGTACAGGCGCCGGTGGAGGCGCTGACCTTCGCTGAAGTGGCCGGGCGCCTGAGCGGCCGGCTCGACAGGGCGGCGGACGGCCAGGCGACGGGCGGCGAGATCGTGGCCGAGCGCTTCGGCTTCAGCACCGCCGACGGCCGGGTCTGGCCGCCCGGTGACGCGTTGCTGCGCTGGCGCAACGCCGCCGACGGCACACTGGCCGGCGGCGAGCTTCGAGCCGAGCGCATCGATCTTTCCTTGCTGCACCAGACGCTGGTCGGGTTGCCGCCAGCATGGGTCGACGACGCGATGCGCGAGCGGCTGCGCTCGCTGGACCCGGGCGGCGTGGCCAGCGACGTGCAAGCGCGCTGGGACGGCGCACTGCACGCACCCTCCAGCTACCGCCTGCAGGCGCAGCTCGACGGACTGCGACTCGCCGCCGAGAACCCGGCCGCAGGCATCGAGCCGTCGGCGGCGTCTGCCGCCGGCTACCCCGTGCTCGGCCGGCCCGGCGTGTCCGGCGCAAACGTGGAACTGCTGGCGACCGAAACAGGCGGCAGCGCGCGGATCGCCCTGCACGGGGGCGCTCTCGAGTTTCCGGGCCTGTTCGCACAGCCGCGGGTTGAACTCGACGAGCTCAGCGCCGACCTGAGCTGGCGCATCGATGCGGCTCCTGCCGGCGGCGGGCCGCAGCTCGAGCTGCGTGCACGCGATGTGCGCTTCGCCAATGCCGACGCGCAGGGCGAATTCGACGCCGTGTGGTCACCTTCCGGGCTGGGCACGCCCTCGTCATCCGCCGCCGGGCTTGCCGGCGTTGCACCAGCCAGCGCCGCACCAGCCAGCGCGGCCCCTGCCGGCGCCGCACCTGCCGGCGCTGCAGCGCCAGCTCTTTTCAATCGACTGCCCGGCGTGCTCGACCTGCAGGGCCGATTGGGCCGAATCCAGGCCGCCCGCGTGGCCCGCTACCTGCCGCTGCACATTGCGGCGAACGTGCGCAGCCATGTCGAACAGGCGGTGCAGGGCGGACGCGCGACTGCGGTCGATTTCAGAATACGTGGCGACCTGCGTGATTTTCCGTTCGCCGCCGACAAGCAAGGCACAGCCGCGCACGGCGAGTTTCGCGTTGCCGCGCAACTACAGGATGTGCGTTTCGCGGTCCCGCACGATGACGCCGACGCTGCAGGCGCTGCCCGGCCTGCCGCCGCAAACGCACGTCCCTGGCCCGTCTTCAGCGACGTGCAGGGCGAACTGGTCTTCGAGCGTCGCGCCATGGTCTTGAAGGGACTGCGCGGCCGGCTCGCCTCGGTCGGAAGCGGCGGCCTGCGGGTCGATGGCGTGCAGGGCGGTATCGCCGATTGGGACCATCAGGCGACGCTGCGGCTCGAAGGCGAGGCTCGCGGCCCGCTGACCGACGCGCTGGCGTTCGTGAACAGCACGCCGGTCGGCGGCTGGATTAGCGACGCGCTGGCGCAAACCAGCGTGGGCGGCGCAAACCAGGCGCCGCTGGCGCTGCACCTGGCGCTGAGCATCCCGTTGCAGGGCGACGCTGCCGGCCGCCACACCGGCGACGAGGTGCCGCAGACCACGGCGGCAAGCAGCGTTCGCAAAGGCCTGCCGCGCTCGGCGGTCGGCGAACCGCCGGCCCGCGTGCGCGGTCGCCTCGTGCTGGCCGGCAACGACGTGCGCCTGCGCCCCGATCTGCCGCTGCTGACCAACGCCAAGGCGCGCATCGCCTTCACCGAAGACAGCTTCGAGCTCGGCAACGGCAGCGCCGGCGTGCTCGGCGGCCAGGCCAGCGTGCAGGGCGCTCTCGGAGACGACGGCGCCCTGCGCTTCGACGTGCAAGGCACCGTCAGTGCCGAGAGTCTCGCGCGCGCCACCGAGCTCGGTGCACTGGCCCGTGCCGCCGCGCCGCTCAGCGGCCAGACCGCCTATCGGCTTGCGCTCGGCTTCAGCGAGGGCCAGACCCAATGGCAGCTCGACAGCGATCTGGTGGGCCTGGCCGCCGACCTGCCCGCACCCTTGCGCAAGGCTGCGCAGGAGGCGTGGCCGCTGCGGGTGCAGGCCGGCACGCCGGCCGAGCCGAGCTCCGCTGCAGCAGGAACACCGCGCGATTGGCTGCGGCTCGAACTCGGCCCCGAAAGCGCGCGCGTCTTGCAGATGAATTGGCTGCGCGAGCATGCGCCGGGCGGCACGCGCGTCCTGAGGGGCGGCATCGGCGTGTTCGACGCCGCGCCGCAGCCGGCCGAGGGCGTGGCGGCGAGCGTCAGGCTTTCCCGCCTCGATGTGGACGCTTGGCGGCGTGTCGCCGAAAACTGGAACGCAGGCGCAGGCGCAGGCGCAGGCGCAGGTCCGAGTCCGAGGTCGATCGGCGGTTCAGGGTCAGGGGCGCGCGCTAAAGGCGGGGCGAGTGCGACCGCGAGCGGTTTCGACGCCGGATACGCACCGAGCGCGCTGGCGCTGCAGGTGCAGGCGCTGCAGGTCGGCGGCCGGCAGTTCAACGGCGTGGTCGCCGGGCTGTCGCGCGGGCAGGGTGCCGAGGCCGCGCTGTGGCGAATCAACGTCGACGCGCGCGAGCTGCAGGGCTACGGCGAATATCACCCGGACGGCGTGCGGGGCGCCCAGGGGGCCGGGCGCATCCACGCCCGGCTGACCCGGCTCGCCTTGCCGCAGAGCGAGGCCGACGCCGTCGGCTCGCTGCTCGAGGAGGCGCCACCGACGCACTTGCCCGCGCTCGACGTGGCCATCGAGGACTTCGAGCTGCGCGGCAAGCGCCTCGGCCGCTTCGAGGTCGTGGCGCACAACCGCACGCTTGCCAGCGGCGCGGCCGGCTGGCAGCTCGAGCGGCTGGGGCTGACCACGCCCGAGGCCCAGTTCAGCGCCCACGGCGAATGGGCCGCACCCGCCAGTCCTGGCGCTCGGCGCCGTGCGGTGCTCGACTTCGAACTCCTTGTCGCCGACGGCGGCGAACTGCTCGCGCGCCTCGGCCAGGCCGGCGTGTTGCGCGGCGCCAAGGGAAAACTGGGCGGGCGGATCAGCTGGCTCGGTTCGCCGCTGGCCATCGATTACCCGAGCCTGGCAGGGCGCATGAAAATCGCCTTCGACCGTGGCCAGTTCCTGCAGGCCGACCCCGGCATCGCGAAGCTGCTCGGCGTGCTCAGCTTGCAGGCGCTACCCCGACGGCTGCTGCTCGACTTCCGCGACGTGTTCGAGCAGGGCTTCGCCTTCGACAGCGTCGGCGGCGACGCCACCATCGAGCAGGGCGTGGCCAGCACCCGCAACCTGCGCATGCGCGGCGTGCAGGCGGTGGTGCTGATGGAAGGCAGCGCCGACGTCGAGCACGAAACGCAGGACCTGCGCGTGTGGGTAGTGCCCGAGATCAACGCCGGCACCGCCTCGCTCGCCGTGGCGGTCATCAACCCTGCCGTCGGCCTGGGCAGCTTCCTCGCACAATGGCTGCTGCGTCGCCCGCTGGCACTGGCCGGCACGCGCGAGTTCCACGTCACGGGGCCGTGGGCGGAGCCGGAGGTCGAGCGCATCGAGCGCGGTTTCGGCGAGGCGCCGCCAGCGCTCGATGAGGCGCCGCCTTCGGTGCCGCCCGGGCCCACGACGGGTCAATGAGAAACCAGGAGACGGGATGAAGATCGCTGCCGTGCAGATGCTGTCCACGCCTCGCGTGGAAGACAACCTCGCCAAGGCGCGTGCGCTGATCGCGCAGGCGGCGGCGGCCGGTGCCGAACTGGTGGCGCTGCCCGAGTACTTCTGCCTGATGGGCCGGCGCGAGACCGACAAGCTCGACATCGCCGAGCTGCCCGGCGCCGGCCCGATCCAGCGCATGCTCGCCGACACCGCGCGCGAGCAGCGCGTCTGGCTGGCCGGCGGCACGCTGCCGATGCGCATCGAGGGGCGCAGCGACCGGGTCAGCAACACCCAGCTGGTGTTCGCGCCCGACGGCAGCGTCGCGGCGCGTTACGACAAGATCCACCTGTTCCGCTTCGACGACGGCGAGCGCCGGCACGACGAGACGGCCACCTTGGTGGCCGGCAGCGAGCCGGTGGCTATCACGCTCACCGACCGTTCGGGTCGGGACTGGCGCGTGGGCTTGAGCATCTGTTACGACCTGCGCTTTCCCGAGCTCTACCGCGCCCTCATGCCGCCGCCCTGCGATCTGCTGCTGGTGCCTGCGGCCTTCACTTATCCGACCGGCGAGGCCCACTGGGAGCTGCTGCTGCGCGCCCGCGCGGTCGAGAACCAGTGCATGGTGCTGGCGCCGGCTCAGGGTGGACGGCACGAGAACGGCCGGCGGACCTGGGGCCACGCGATGGCGGTCGGTCCCTGGGGCGAAGTGCTCGCAGTGCGTGACGAGGAAGGGGCGGGCGTGGTGCTGGCCGAGCTGGACGCGCAGCGGCTCGCCGAGGTGAGGACGGCCTTGCCGGCCCTGGAGCATCGGGTGCTGTAACACCGGCGTTTCGCGAGAACGAGGACAAGACTGCGGGGGCTTGCTTCGCCACGGCCACCGCGACTGTGCGCCGCGGCGCGGCCTCAGCGCCACCCGAACATCATCTGCCGCGCCAGCAGCCGCTTGGCCGGCGACAGCAGTTGCAGCCCCGCCAGACCGATGCCCCGCGCGCTGTTCAGTCCGGGCAGTCGCCAGGTGAAGCTGCGCGCAAGAAAATCAGTGGCGGCGATGAGCGCCCAGCGGTCTGGGGCGCGCTGCCACTCGACCCGCTGCAAGGCGGTGTCGATGTCGGGGCTGCGCTGCAGCGAGGCGACCAGCGCATGCGCGTCGCGCAGGCCGAGGTTCAGCCCCTGGCCGGCGACGGGGTGCAGCGTTTGCGCGGCATTGCCGATGCGCACGACCCGGCCGCGGCCGGCTGCTTCGCCCTTCTTGCGCCCTTCGACCAGCGTGCGCTCGGCGTTCAGGCCGAGCGCGAAGCGCTTGAGCGGCGTGATGGACGTGAGGCGGCCGACACGCTCGTGGAACACGGTGTTGAGCAAAGCCAGGCGCTGCGTGTCGTCCAGGTCCTGCACCGGGTCGTCGTCGGCATCGACGCACCACACCAGCGCGGCGCGGCGGACGCCGTCCCCGGCCGAGGGCAGCGGCAGGAGCGCAGCCGGTCCCTGGGGCGTGAAGCGCTCGTAGGCCGTGCCGGCCAGCGCGGCGTTCGCCGTGTCGGCCGGCAAAGTCACTTGGCCGACCCAGGCGGTCTGGCGGTAGTCGTGCGTCAGCGACTTGCGCGCCTGCAGGGCGAACACGCCGCCCTCGGCGACGACGGCGAGATCGAAACGCTCGGCAATGCCGGCATCTACTTCCACACCGCGACTGCCTGCGCCCTGCGCCCCGGGCAGTGATTTCAGCGCCACCACCGGCGTGGCGAAACGTGCGGCCAGCCGGCCGGGCTCCGCCATCACGGCGGCCAACCAGGCCGCCTGCAAGGGGGCCACGATGGCGCCGTAGCTGGCCACGGCGCCGAACCGATCGACACCGCAGTCCTGCGCCGTGAGCAGCAGCTCCGGCTCGGGCAGGCGCAGCACCGAGGCGAGCATCGACGGCTGCTGCTGCGAGACATGCACCGCGGCGATCGGCACGCTGTTCGGTGCGATCTGCGGCCACACGCCCAGGCGCTCGAACACTTGCACGCTGCCCAACGCGAGCGCCAAAGTGCGCGGGTCGCGAGACACGTCGAGCTCGGCGGGTCTGGAGTCGAAGACGCTGATGCGTGCGGCGGGCAGCGCGTGCGCGGCGTGCAGTGCCAAGGCCAGGCCCACGGGGCCGGCGCCCACCACGGCAAGGGAAAGATCGGGGGTCATGCTGAGGCTTCCATTCCTGCAGGTCATGCACCGTGCCCGGCGCAGGCTCGGGGCGGCGTTTCGACGGTGCGGGCATTGTGGGCGCAGGGCGCGAGTGCCTGCGATGCAGGCCGTCGTGCGACGCACCACTGCGCGGCGGCGACCTTCATCGAAGGCCACGCACTTGCAGCGCGCCTATTGCGGAGCGGCGAAACTCGTCGGTTTCGGCAGGACGCTGCAGCCGCTCGCCGGGCCGCGGGCCTTCGGAGGGCCAACGAACGAGCCGGCCGAACGAAACCTGTGCCATCCATCCAAGGAGCTCCCATGATCAAACCCCATCGCATCGCCGTGATCGCCGGCGACGGCATCGGCCAGGAAGTGATGCCGGAAGGCGTGCGCGTGCTGCAGGCCGCCGCCAAGCGCTTCGACCTCGCGCTCGAGTTCGAGGAATTCGATTGGGCTGCGGCAGCCTACTGGCAGCGCACCGGCCAGATGATGCCGGACGACTGGGCCGCCACGCTGAGCGGCTTCAGCGCGATCTACTTCGGCGCCGTCGGCTGGCCGGCCGTGGTGCCCGACCACGTTTCGCTGTGGGGCTCGCTGCTCAAGTTCCGCCGTGATTTCGACCAGTACGTGAACCTGCGGCCGGTGCGGCTGCTGCCCGGCGTGCCCTCGCCGCTGGCGAACAAGAAGCCGGGCGACATCGACATGATGATCGTGCGCGAGAACACCGAGGGCGAGTATTCGTCGGTCGGCGGGCGCATGTTCGAAGGCACCGAGCGCGAGTTCGTGCTGCAGGAGTCGGTGTTCACGCGCCACGGCGTCGATCGCATCCTGAAATACGCCTTCGAGCTGGCCGAACGCCGCCCGCGCAAGACGCTCACCGCGGCCACCAAGAGCAACGGCATCTCGATCAGCATGCCCTACTGGGACGAGCGCGTTGCCGCGATGGCCGCGCACCACCCCGACGTGCGCTGGGACAAGCAGCACATCGACATCCTTTCCGCACGCTTCGTGCTGCAGCCCGAGCGCTTCGACGTGGTGGTGGCGAGCAATTTGTTCGGCGACATCCTCTCCGACCTGGGCCCGGCCTGCACCGGCACCATCGGCCTGGCACCTTCGGCCAATCTCAACCCGGAGCGCAGGTTTCCGTCGCTGTTCGAGCCCGTGCACGGTTCGGCGCCGGACATCTTCGGCCAGCAGATCGCCAACCCCATCGCGATGATCTGGTCGGGCGCGCTGATGCTCGATTTCCTCGGCCGCGCGTCGGGCGCGGACACCGCCAGGCACGTGCAGGCGCACGACGCCATCGTCGCGGCGATCGAGCGCGTGCTGATCGAGGGGCCGCGCACGCGAGACCTGGGCGGTACGGCCGGCACGCAGGAGATCGGCAAAGCCATCGCCGCGTCGCTCTGACTCGGTAAACGTATCGCATTATTTACAAAGGCATCCTCCTTGCCTAACATGCGATACATGCCTGCCCCACAACCCCCCCTTTTCCCTGCGCTCAACCGCCTGCTTGCAGACTTCGGTGAGCGACTCCGAGTGGCTCGCCTTCGCCGCCACCTGACGCTCGAACAAGTCTGCGCGCGTGCGGATGTTTCCCGCATGACCTTGTACCGGGCGGAGTCCGGCAATTCGGCCGTGTCGCTCGGCACATACCTGCGCATCCTGGCCGTCCTCAAGTTGGAGGGCGATCTGGAACTGGTAGCGCGCGATGACACGCTCGGCCGCATGCTGCAAGACCAGGAGCTTCCCGAGCGCCGCGCGCCCCGCCGGCGCAAGACGGATTCCGAAGACACGGGCGAGCCTCCCCAATGAGGCCCGAGGAAGTGCCCGATGGCCGTGCGGTGACGACCTCGCGGGTCTGCTGGCTTGGACGTCCCCAGGGCGCCTGGGGGCGGTCATTTCATTTCCGCATCAACGCTTCGATGTCGTCGGGCCTGACCGGCGCGCCGCGGCTGAGCAGCTCGCAACCCTCCGGCGTGACCAGCGCGTCGTCTTCGATGCGGATGCCGATGTGCCACCAGCGCTCGTCCACGTCGGGCGCCGGGCGCACGTACAGGCCGGGCTCGATGGTGAGCACCATGCCGGGCTGCAAGAGCCGTGACGGCTTCTTGACGACGCGTTGGCCCATGCCGTCGGCTTGCTCGACCGGTGCTTCGTCCAGCGCCGAGTACTCGCCCGCATCGTGCACGTCCAGTCCCAGCCAGTGCCCTGTGCCGTGCATGTAGAAGCGGCGGTAGGCGGCATTGGCCACCACATCGTCCACGCCGCCCAGCGTGTTGCGGTCGAGCAGGCCGAGTTCGAGCAGGCCTTCGCTGAGCACGCGAATCGCCGCCCAGTGGCTGTCGAGCTTGCGGGCGCCGGGGCGGGTGAGCGAGATGGCCGCCTCTTGCGCGGTCAGCACCAACTCGTACAGCGTTCGCTGCGCCGGCGTGTAGCGGCCGTTCACCGGGAACGTGCGGGTGATGTCGCTGGCATAGCCGCCGTATTCGCAGCCGGCGTCGATCAGGCACAGCTCGCCCGCCTCGAGCTCCGCATCGCCGGCGCCGCCGAGCCCGAGCTCTGCACTGCCGGCCTGGTAATGGAGGATGCAGGCATTGCGCCCGGCCGCGACGATGCTGTTATAGGCCGGCCCGCTGGCTCCGCTGCGCCGGAACTCGTGCAACAGCTCGGCCTCGAGCTCGTATTCGCGCAGGCCGGGCCGGCAGGCGCGCATGGCGCGCACATGAGCCGCTGCGCCGATCTCGCCGGCGCGGCGCATGAGTGCCACCTCGTGGGCGTCCTTGAAGAGCCGCATTTCGTCGAGCACCACGGCCAGATCGCGCTGCTGCGCCGGCGCCTCGATGCCGCTGCGCGAGCGTGAGCGCACCGCGGCCAGCCAGCCGTTCACCTGAGCAGCGAGGCCGTCGTGGCCGCCGAACGGAAACCACACGGCGGGCTGATTCGCCAGGCGCTCGGGCAGCACTTCGTCGAGCAACGCCACCGGCAGCGCCTCATCGATGCCCAAGGTGGCTGCGGCGGTATCGGGCCCGAGCCGGTAGCCGTCCCAGATCTCACGCTCCGTGTCCTTGGGCCGGCACAGCAGCAGACTGCTACCGGCGGCATCGAGCAGCAACCAAGCGCCGGGCTCGGCAAAGCCGGTGAGGTAGAAAAAGGCGCTGTCATGCCGAAAAGGGTGCTCGCTGTCGGCGTTGCGCGGGCGCTCGGGCGCGGTGGGGAGCAGCGCCAGGCCGCCGCCGGCCGCGCGCAGCGCCGCACAGACGCGGGCACGGCGCGAGGCATAGACGTCGGTGGGCATGGGGCGATGCGGCAGTGGGTACGCTTGGCAGTCTAGACGCCGCCCGCTTGGTCCTTTCTAGCGGCGTGAAAACGGAGAAATACGCATGCAATACCGCCGTCTCGGCCGCAGCGGCCTGCAGGTCAGCGAGCTGTCGCTGGGCTCGTGGGTCACGTACCACAACCAAGTGAACGTCGCCT
Source organism: Methylibium sp. (assembly GCF_013817365.1). Classification (GTDB taxonomy): domain Bacteria; phylum Pseudomonadota; class Gammaproteobacteria; order Burkholderiales; family Burkholderiaceae_C; genus Methylibium. Next base: position 13,262 of record NZ_JACDCU010000006.1, read on the forward strand.
CGGCCAAGGAGATGCTCGCGGCCGCGCTCGACGCCGGCATCAACTTCTTCGACAACGCCGAGATCTATGCCAACGGCCGCAGCGAAACCATCATGGGCGAGGCTTTCAAGCAGCTCGGCCTCTCGCGGCTCGACTACGTGGTCTCGACCAAGTTCTTCTGGGGCCTGGACCGCGCCCAGCCGGGCCAGCGGCCGCGCATCAACGCGCAGGACACGCTCAACCGCAAGTATCTGAACCACGCGATGGACGCCTCGCTCGCGCGGCTGCAGATGGATCACGTCGATCTGGTGTTCTGCCACCGGCCCGACCCGGCGACGCCGATCGAGGAAACGGTCTGGGCCTTCCATGACCTCATCACGAAGGGGAAGTTGCTTTACTGGGGCACCAGCGAGTGGAGTGCGGCCGAGATCCGCGCGGCCTGGGACATCGCCGACAAGCACCACCTGCACAAGCCGGTGATGGAGCAGCCGCAATACCACCTGTTCCACCGCAAGCGCGTCGAGCACGAGTACGCGCGGCTGTATGACGACATCGGCCTGGGCCTGACCACCTGGAGCCCGCTGGCCAGCGGGCTGCTCACCGGCAAGTACCGCAACGGCGTTCCCGAGGGCAGCCGCGCTTCGCTCGAGAACATGGCCTTCTTGCGCGAGGGTCTGCTCGATGCCGGGAAAAACGCGGCCGTCGGCGAACTGGAGAAGATTGCCGTCGAGCTGGGCGGCAGCGTGGCGCAGTTGGCTATTGCCTGGATCAACCGCAATCCACGCGTGAGCACGGTGATCCTCGGGGCCAGCAAGCTCTCACAGTTGCACGACAACCTGGGCGCGCTGGGACTCACCCCCAAGCTCACACCGGAGGTGATCGCGCGCATCGACGCGATCACGCAGCCGCTCGCGGTCTGAACGCCGCCTGCCGGCCGGCGCTCGGAAGCTCAGCTCGACCCGGTAGATGGCGGTCGTGCCGCTCACTTCGTTGCCGACCCATCAACAAGGGCTCGCCGGTCGGCGAAGCTGAGGCCGGGATGAAGGCCAGGCCCTCGGGGCCGAGATCGCCGGCAGTCGCCAGCACCGTGCCCGGGTCGTCGGTGGTCCAGTCTTCGCGGGTGTTGAGGTAGTCGACACGCACCGGCGCGCGCGGATCGGTGACGTCGTAGACCAGCACGCCGCCCATGCGCTCCAGACCGAGGAAGAGGAAGGTCCTGTCGCCATGCGCCCCAGGGTCAGGCCTTCCGGCTCGGACAGCGTAGGCGCACAACATGAAGAGATTTCGACATTGCGATGACGGTTGCATGACGGCGGGCGGCCGTCCGGCGGCCGGGCAAGGCACGGCCGGGTATCCGGACGCGACTCGAACGAAGCCCGTGACCGCGAAGGCGCGCGAGCTTCAGCCGCGTGGCAGCGCCGACGGATCGAGCTTGGTGGCCGGATGCGCCGGCGCCATCGGATGCAGCGCGCGGCGCAGCGCGGCGCGCTTGTCAGCGGCGGCGCGGCGGCGGTTGTCGGCCACCACGTCCATTTGCAGCCGCACGAAGTTGGCCAGGTCCTCGACGCGGCCTTCGCCGCCGAGCAGCGCGCCGGTGCGCGGCATCTTCACCGCCTTGCCGGTCTTGAGCATCAGGACCAGTTGACAAGCTCCGGGACGCAGCCAGGCCGGCCCGCGGGCCGGCCGGTTGCGCTCGACGACCAGTACCTCGCGCAGGTCAGAGATCGCGACGCGGCGCGACGATTTGCGCCAGCCGCGCCGCCACGTCACGAACTTCACGCTGGCCGCGACGCGTTCCCACGCCCACAGGTCCCAGCCGACCGCGACGGCCCACAGCCCGAGCGCCGGCCACAGCGACCAGTCCGCCGAGCGCAGCGCGGTCGCACCGAGCAGACCGGCGGCGATCAGCGCCAGCCAGACCGGGAGCAAGCCGCGCTCGCCCGGCGTCCACAGGCTGCGCTCGTAAAGCGCGGAATCGGTGTGCTCACCCGAAAGCGGCTGGTACGCGAGCAGCGCCACGCGCAAACCCCGCACCACGGCGTACTGCAGCAGCACCGCGGCCGCAACGCCTGCCGCGCCGATCAGCGCCGTCGTCAGCGCATCCATGTGTCGCTCCTCCGTTCATGTCTCGTCGTTCTGCAGGGCCTGCCAGCGCTCCGGTGTGCCGACATCGGCCCAGGGGCCGGTGTACAGGCTGCCACTGATGCGCCCCTGCGCAATCGCTGCGTCGAAGCATGGCTTCAGCGCGGCCTTGCGGCCGGGCGCAACACCCGCCACCAGCGCCGATTGGAACAAGCCCACGGTCGAGTACGTGTAACGGGTCTGCTGTTGCGTGTCGTCAGCGGCCAACACACGGCCCTCGGGGCTCAGGCCGAAGTCGCCGCGCGGGTGCTGCGGCGGGTTGGGCACGAGCCAGAGGTGGGCCAGATCGCCGCGGGCCGTGAAGTCGGTCACGTGTTGCGCGTCGAAGCGAAAACCGGGAATGAACACGTCACCGCCCACGACCCAGAACGTGTCGCTTTGCAACAGTGGCAACGCAGTGGCGATGCCGCCCGCGGTTTCGAGCGCACCGCCGTGATCGCGGCCTTCCATCGAATAGCGAATCACCAGGCCGAAGCACGAGCCGTCGCCCAGCAGGGCGGGGAACTGCTCCTCGAGCCAGGCGGTGTTGATGACGACCTCGCGCACCCCGCTGGCTGCAAGCGCTTCGAGATGCCAGACGATGAGCGGCTTGCCGCGCACCGGCAGCAAGGGCTTCGGGGTGTGGTCGGTCAGCGGGCGCATGCGCTCACCGCGGCCGGCTGCAAGGATGAGCGCTTTCATGGCGCCGCAGTCTAGGGCAGTGGTGCGCCGGGCGGCGGCGGCAGCAGCTGCTGTCGAAGCCCCCGGGGCGGCTCAATCCGCCCCGGTCAGCGAGCTCATGAAGGCGCCTCGTAAAATCGCCGGTTCTTCGTTCAGCAGCCCGCGTTTCGCCGCAATCGCCCCCCTCGCCCATGGCCGCCCCCGACATCCGATCAAAGCTCGACCCAGTCACCACCCCCGAGCCCGTCCTGATGGCCAGCGCGATCCGCGCGCTGGCGATGGACGCCGTGCAGCAGGCCAATTCCGGCCACCCCGGCGCGCCGATGGGCATGGCCGACATGGCGGTGGCCCTGTGGGGCCGCCACCTGCGCCACAACCCGGCCGATACGCGCTGGGCGAATCGCGACCGCTTCGTGCTTTCCAACGGCCACGGCTCGATGCTGATTTATGCGCTGCTGCACCTGAGCGGCTATGCGCTGCCAACCGACGAGCTGCGCAACTTTCGACAACTGCACAGCAAGACGCCCGGCCATCCCGAGGTCGGCGTCACGCCCGGCATCGAAACCACCACCGGCCCGCTCGGCCAGGGCTTGGCCAACGCGGTCGGCATGGCGCTCGCCGAGAAGCTGCTCGCGGCCGAGTTCAACCGCCCGGCGCACGCGGTGGTCGATCACCACACCTACGTTTTTCTCGGCGATGGCTGCCTGATGGAAGGCATCAGCCACGAGGCCTGCGCGCTGGCCGGCGCCTGGAAGCTGAACAAGCTGATCGCGCTGTACGACGACAACGGCATTTCCATCGACGGTCAGGTCGCGCCCTGGTTCATCGACGACAGCGCCAAACGCTTCGCGGCCTACGGGTGGAACGTCATCGGCCCGATCGACGGCCACGACACCGATGCGGTCGATGCCGCGATCGCCAAGGCAAAGGACTGCACCGACAAGCCCAGCTTCATCGTCTGCAAGACCGCCATCGGCAAGGGCTCGCCCAACCGCGCCGGCACCGCCAAGGCGCACGGCGAGCCGCTCGGCGCGGACGAGATCGTGCTCACGCGCACGGCGCTGGCCTGGACGCACGAGCCCTTCCACGTTCCGCAGGAAGCCTATGACGCCTGGGATGCGCGGGCCAGCGGGGCCGAGGCGCAGGCGAAGTGGGAGGCGGGCTTCGCGGTCTACCGCGCGGCGCATCCCGAGATCGCGGCCGAGTTCGAGCGCCGCATGCTGGGCGAGCTGCCGGCCAACTTCGCGCAGACCGCCGTCGATGCCGCGATTGCCGCGCATACGAAGGCTGAAACGGTCGCCACCCGCAAGGCCAGCCAGATGGCGCTCGAGGCCTTCACGGCCGCGCTGCCCGAGCTGATCGGCGGCTCGGCCGACCTGACCGGCTCGAACCTCACCAACACCAAGAGCACCCCACCGCTGCGCATGGGCGAAGGCGGCGAACCCGTGCTGGGCGAGAACGGCCGGCCCGGGCGCCACATCAACTACGGCGTGCGCGAATTCGGCATGGCCGCGGTGATGAACGGTTTGGCGCTGCACGGCGGCTTCATTCCCTACGGCGGCACCTTCCTGACCTTCAGCGACTATTCGCGCAACGCCATCCGCATGGCCGCGCTAATGAAGCAGCGTGTGATCCACGTGTTCACGCACGACAGCATCGGCCTGGGCGAGGACGGGCCCACGCACCAGAGCGTCGAGCATGCGGCCAGCCTGCGCCTGATCCCCAACCTCGACGTCTGGCGCCCGGCCGACACGGCCGAAACCGCGGTCGCCTGGACCCGCGCGCTGCTCAATGCCGATCGGCCGACGGCCCTGCTGCTGTCGCGCCAGAACCTGCCGTACTGCCCGAAGGACCAGCTCGACGAGATCGCCCGTGGCGCCTACGTGCTGGCCGAGCCCGGCGAGGTCGGCCTGAAGAAGAAGGCGCAGGCGGTCATCCTGGCCAGCGGCTCCGAGGTGCAGCTCGCGTTGCACGCGCAGCAGCAGCTCGCGGTGGCCGGCATCGCGGTGCGCGTCGTCTCGGTGCCCTCGACGACCACCTTCGACCGCCAGGACGCCGCCTACAAGCGCAGCGTGCTGCCCGAGGGCCTGCCGCGTGTGGCGGTCGAGGCAGGGGTCACCGACGGCTGGTGGAAATACGGCTGCGCCGCGGTGGTCGGGCTCGACACCTACGGCGAATCCGCGCCTGCAAACGTGCTGTTCAAGCACTTCGGCTTCACGGCGGAGAACGTCGCGGCCACGGTGCGCAAGGTCTTGTCCAAACACTGAACGAAGGAGTCCACGATGACCATCAAAGTCGCCATCAATGGCTATGGCCGCATCGGCCGCAACGTGCTGCGCGCCCACTACGAGGGCGGCAAGAAGCACGACATCCAGATCGTCGCCATCAACGACCTGGGCGACCCGAACACGAACGCTCACCTGACGCAGTACGACACCGCGCACGGCCGCTTCCCGGGCACGGTGACGGTCGAGGGCGAGCACATGGTCGTCAACGGCGACAAGATCAAGGTGCTGGCCACGCGCAACCCGGCCGAGTTGCCCTGGGGCGAGATGGGCGTGGACGTGGTGATGGAGTGCACGGGCTTCTTCACCACCAAGGAGAAGGCCTCGGCGCACCTGAAGGGCGGGGCGAAGAAGGTGATCATCTCGGCACCGGGCGGCAAGGACGTCGATGCGACCATCGTCTTCGGCGTCAATCACAAGGTGCTCAAGGCCAGCGACACGGTGATCTCCAACGCCTCGTGCACCACCAACTGCCTGGCGCCACTCGTCAAGGCGCTGCACGACGCCATCGGCGTCGAGACCGGCCTGATGACGACGATCCACTCCTACACCAACGACCAGGTGCTCACCGACGTCTACCACGAGGATCTGCGCCGCGCGCGCAGCGCCACGATGAGCATGATCCCGACCAAGACGGGTGCTGCCGCCGCGGTCGGGCTGGTGATGCCGGAGTTGAACGGCAAGCTCGACGGCTTCGCGATCCGCGTGCCGACCCTCAACGTGTCGGTGGTGGACCTGAGCTTCACGCCCAAGCGAGCGACCACCGTCGACGAGGTGAACAAGGTGCTGCAGGCCGCCAGCGAGGGCGAGCTGAAAGGCATCCTGGGCGTCAATACCTTGCCGCTGGTCAGCGTCGACTTCAACCACGACGCGCGCTCCAGCGTGTTCGACGCGACGCAGACGCGCGTGTCGGCCGACGGCAAGCTGGTCAAGGTGCTGAGCTGGTACGACAACGAGTGGGCGTTCTCGAACCGCATGCTGGACACGACGGTCGCGCTGATGGCGGCCAAGTAAGGGGCTGATAGGGGAGGCCGCAGCGGCGGCCTCCCCGAGGACCAAAGTGCTCTGCCCTTGCCCCGGCGATGGCAACAGGCGCTCACCCCTCGCGAGATCGACGCGCCGTTGAGGATCATTCACGCGGGCGATCTGCGGTTCGGTGCCGAAGCTGCAACGCGCCATCGGCTTTTGCGCGGTGTGCGGGTTCACGATGGGTGTCGGCAAACCCCTGCGCGACGCCGACGCCGACTCACTGGCTAAAGTCGGCGCGCCTCCTACACTGGCCCGCCTCACCGCCCGCCGCGAAACGCCATGCAACGTCTGCCTCGTTTTTGTGCCTTGCTTTCGTTGACGGCCATGCTCGCCGTTGCGGGCACCCTGCTGCCGAACTCGGCCAGAGCCGCCGATGCCGAAGCGCGGGCTCGCGTGATCGTCAAGCTCAAGCCGCCGACCGAGGCGCCGGGGGCTGCCCGCGTCGTGCCGCTCGCCGAGCGCCTGAACCGCGCCGCCGTGCGCCACGGCGCGCAGCCGCAGGCCCAGCGCCCGTTGGGCGGCGAAGTGCGCCTGCTGACGGCCTCGGGCATCGACTCGGCCAGCCTCGCGCGTCAGCTCGCCGCAGATCCGGAGGTGGCCTACGCCGTGCCCGACCGGCGCATGCGGCGGAATGTGGTGCCGAACGACACGCTGTACGGCTTTCGCGCGGGCGGTGATCCGGAGGTGGGGCAGTGGTATCTGCGTTCGCCGGACAGCCTTTTCCGCTCGGCGATCAATGCGGAGTCGGCCTGGACGCCTGCGGTGGTTCAGGGAAGCCGCAGCGTGGTCGTCGCCGTGCTCGACACGGGCGTGCGCTTCGACCACCTCGACCTCGGCACCAAGCTGCTGCCCGGCTACGACTTCATCCGCGACACCCTGACCGCCGCCGACGGCGACGGCCGCGACGCCGATGCCAGCGACCCGGGCGACTGGGTCACGGTCGAGGAAGTGCAGCGAAGCAGCAAGGACGACCTCACCGAGGACTGCTTGCCGCGCAACGAAGCCGGGCAACTGCTTGACGCCGAGAGCTCCTGGCACGGCACCAAAGTCGCCGGCATGGTGGGTGCGCTCACCGACAACGGCGAGGGCATTGCCGGCGCCGGCTGGGACGTGCGGGTCTTGCCTGTGCGCGTGCTCGGCAAGTGCGGCGGCTTCGAGTCCGACATCGTCGTGGCGATGCGCTGGGCTGCGGGCATGGCGGTGGAGGGCGTGCCGGACAACCCGGCCGCCAACCGCGCGAAGATCGTCAACCTCAGCCTCGGCGGCGCGGGGGCGTGCCGCGCGGCTTACGCCGATGCGGTGGCCGATCTCACGGCCCTCGGCGTCACGGTCATCGCCTCTGCCGGCAACACCGCCGGGCATGTGGTCAGTGCGCCCGCCAACTGCGAAGGCGTGATCGGCGTCGGCGGTTTGCGCCACATCGGCACCAAGGTCGGTTTTTCCGATCTCGGACCCGAGGTCGCGATCAGCGCGCCGGGTGGCAACTGCATGAACACCCAGCCCAACGAGCCCTGCCTGTACCCGCTGATCACCACGACGAACGCCGGCATCACGACGCCGGCCCCGGCGAGTTCGGTCTACACCAACGGCAGCACCGACATCACGGTGGGCACGAGCTTCTCCGCGCCACTGGTTTCAGGCGCGGCGGCGCTGATGCTCGCGGTGCAGCCTGGCCTCACGCCGGACGAGTTACGCGCGCGGCTGCAAGCCACCGCGCGGACCTTTCCGACGACTGGCGCCGTGTCCGGCACGCCGCAGTGCACCGCGCCGCGCTTCGACAACCGCGGCGATTCGATCGACCAGCTCGAGTGCTACTGCACCACCGAGACCTGCGGCGCCGGCATGCTCGACGCCCGAGCCGCTGTGCAGGCCGCGCTCGGCATCGTGGCCCGCATCTCGCTGGTCGGCGACGGCGACCCGCAGGCCGGCGAGCCACTGACCCTCGGCACGAGCGACTCGCTGCTGCCCGACGGGCGCAGCATCGCCGGCGTGCAGTGGACGCTGGTCGAGGACGGCGGGATCGTCGATGGCTTCGATACGCCGGCCAACGCGCCCACCGTGCAGCTGACCCCGAGCGCCGGCGGCGACTTCACGGTGCGGGTGCGGGTCGAGGACAACGAGGGCGATTTTGCGGAGCAGACCGTGCGCGTCACCGTCCAGGGCCCGTCGCGCGACCGCGGTGGCGGCGGCGGTGGAGGCGTCATGGGCGTCGGCTACCTGCTGGCCTTGCTCGCGGCGCTCCCCGCGGTGCGTCGCGCCGTGCAGGGCCGCAGCAAGCCGGCTCGGCAAAGCGGCCGGCGCGCCTTGCGCTGATCTTGATCAGCATCGCACTGACGCTCACTGCGTCGGCGCGGGCGCTCAGCGCTCAGACAGCGCGTTCGGGTTCCGGCAGGGCACGAAAGGCTTGCCGCGCAGCCGCTCGGCGGCCAGCCCGGTGAGCAGCGCCTGCGTTGGCGCGTCGGCCTGAGCCACGCGCAAGGCGCGGGTCACCCGTGGGGAGCCTTCGATCACGCGAGCAGTTTGCACGTCGCGTGCTTCCAGCGCCGTGAGTTCCAGTTCGGCGGCTTCGCGGTTGTCGTGCCGGCTCAGGATCAGCATCGGTGCGGCGCCCGGCGTGCTCGCCTGCTCCGGCATGACGCCGCGGCGGCGCAGTTCGTCGCGCCGGGTCTGCAGTTGCTCGGCGTCGAAGAACGGCCCCACGACCACCCACCAGCCGCCGCCTGCCGCTGGTATCTCGCGCACGGCCCAGGTACCGCCCGGCCAGGCGGCCTGCAGGGCCGGCTGCACGGCGGCTAGCTCAGTGGCGGTGTAGGGCCCGGCTTCCAGGCACACCGTGGCCGCAGGCGCGGCCGCCGCCCTGGCAAGGCGCTGCGCTGCGGAGGCAGCCTCGGGCGTGAGGATCTCGACCCGCTCGGGGCGCACCTGACGCGCCATCCGTCCCGGCTCGCGCTCGCCCTCGGGATGCGCGCCGATCGCGCCGTGCAGCGGCGCCAGCCAGCCCTGGCGCCAGACCCAAAAGCCCGCGTTGGCGAGCAGCAGCACGAGCACCAGCGCTCTCAGCATGGGCGCACGCTCACTTCGCCGCTGTGCACGAGGCGCAGGCCGCTGTCGGTCAGCAGCCTGAGCGCGCCGGTGGCATCGACGCCATCGGCAAGGCCGATGGGCGCCTCGGGGTCAGTGGTCGTCACGGCCCGGCCGGCCAGCGCGTCGCGCGCCTCAAAACGCGCTGCGAAAGCGGCGAAGCCTTGCGTCTCGAAGACGGCGAGTGCGCCGAGCAGCGGTTCAGCCAGTCGCGCAAGCAGTTCGGGCGCACGCGCTTGCGGCTCGATCTCTCGCCAGCCCGCGGCGAGCTGATCAAGGCCCGGCCGCGCAGCCGGCGGTGCAAGGTTGATGCCGACGCCGATCACGGCATGGCGGCCCGGCCCGTCGCCCGCGGCCAGCGGCAGTGTTTCAATCAGCACGCCGCCCAGCTTGCGTCCCTCACCCGGCTCATCGACCAGCCACAGGTCGTTGGGCCATTTGAGGCGCACGCGGGCGTGCAGCGTCTCGGCCAACGCCACGCCCATGGCCAGCGAGAGGCCCGACCAGTCGGCGGGCGCGAGGCGCAAGCCGAGCGAAAAGCAGAGTTGCTGCGGGCCGCTGTCGGGCGACGGCGCGTCGCTGAACCAGGGCCTGCCGAGGCGGCCGCGACCGGCCGTCTGCCGCTCGCAAGCCAGCAGGCAGGCGCTCGTGTCGCCGGCGCGGGCGCGCTCGAGCAGCCGGGTGTTGGTGGAGTCGGTCTCGGCCAGCAGTTCCACAGTGAGGCCGGGCCGCAGCGGCTCGAGCCGGGCACGCAGCGACGGTATCGCCCAGCCGGTCGACGCGCTCGCTGCGATCACGCCGGGCGTGACCGGCGTGTCGAGCGAGAAGCGACCGGCTTGCACGCGAGTTTCAGCGTTTGGGTGCGAGCATGGTGCCGCGGCAACGCTTGGCGCCGCAGCGGCATTCGTACTGCTTCTTCAGCTTCGCGCTGTAGCGCTCGTCGATGATCAGCCCGTAGTCGTAGAACAGCTCCTGGCCGGGCTTGACGGCGCGCAGCGTCTTGATGAACACGCGGCCGTCCTCTTCATCCGCCTCCAGGTTGGGAGCGCAGGAATGGTTGATCCAGCGCGAGGCGTTGCCGCCGTACTTGGCGTCGATGACGTGGTCTTCGTCGATGCTGAAGTAGAAGGTGTGGTGCGGATCGCTCGGGTCGTGCGGATGGCGGCGCAGCGCTTCGGGCCAGGCGATCACCTCGCCGGTGTATTCGATCAGGAGTTCGCCTTTGGCGAGCGGCTGCAATGCGAACATGCCCTTGCCGTGCACGCCGGAGCGGCGCACCTGAATGCGCCGCCCGCCGGCGCTTCGAGGATGATCGGCGCCGTTGACGGGGCGGCCATTGCGCCCTTCGGCCGGGGCCTCGGCGCTGCGTTGGGGCGGGGTCTTGCGGCGCGCGGTTTGCGTCATGAACGGGTTTGGATACATTGAAATCATGGGTGCGCGCACGTGAGCGCGTGCGCGCGAGAGCCGGATTGTAGGGACGCCAACGCGGCATCGCCGCTGCGGCCGCCCGCCGATCGGGACGAAACGAAACAGGACTTCAAACGCACCACATGAGCAAAGCACTGGTCATCGCCGAGAAACCGTCGGTCGCGCAGGACATCGTGCGCGCACTGACGCCGACGAGCGGCAAGTTCGACAAGCACGACGAGCATTTCGAGAACGAGCACTACGTGGTCACGTCCGCCGTGGGCCACCTCGTGGAGATCAAGGCACCGGAGGAATACGACGTCAAGCGCGGCAAGTGGAGCTTCAACCACCTGCCGGTGATTCCGCCGCATTTCGATCTGGCGCCGATCGACAAGGCCAAGAGCCGGCTCAATGCCGTGGTCAAGCAGGTCAAGAGGAAGGACGTCACCGAGCTCATCAACGCCTGCGACGCGGGGCGCGAGGGCGAGCTGATCTTCCGGCTGATCGTGCAGTACGCCGGCACCGAAAAGAAGAAGATCGACAAGCCGGTGCGCCGCCTGTGGTTGCAGAGCATGACGCCGCAGGCCATTCGCGACGGCTTCGAGCAGCTGCGCGGCGACGAGCAGATGCTCGGCCTGGCCGACGCGGCGCGCAGCCGCAGCGAGGCCGACTGGCTGGTCGGCATCAACGGCACGCGCGCCATGACGGCCTTCAACTCGCGCGACGGCGGCTTCTTCCTCACCACCGTGGGCCGGGTGCAGACGCCCACGCTGTCCATCGTGGTCGAGCGGGAGGAGAAGATCAGGAAGCACGTGGCGCGCGACTACTGGGAGATACGCGCGAGCTTCCAGGCTAAGGCGGGCCTGTACGAAGGCAAGTGGTTCGACCCGGCGTGGAAGAAGAACGAAGCGAGCGCCGGCTCGATCGGCGCTCTGCCCGATCCGGAGCGCCGCGCCGACCGCCTGTGGAACGAGGCCGACGCGCAGGCCATCGCGCAGGCGGTGCGCGGCCAGCCGGCGCAGGTGAGCGAAGAGGCCAAGCCGAGCAGCCAGGGCGCGCCGCAGCTCTTCGACCTGACCAGCCTGCAGCGAGAAGCCAACTCCCGCTTCGGCTTCTCGGCCAAGACCACGCTCTCGCTCGCGCAGGCGCTCTACGAGAAGCACAAGGTGCTGACCTACCCGCGGACCGACAGCAAGTTCCTGCCGGAGGATTACGTGGCGGTGGTCCGCAACACGATGGAGATGCTGGCCAAGGAAGACCTGCCCGGCCCGCTGCGCCCGCTGGCGGCGCATGCGAAGAAGGCCGTGAAGGAGGGCTACGTCAAGCCCAACAAGCGCATCTTCGACAACGCCAAGGTCTCGGACCACTTCGCCATCATCCCGACGCTTCAGGCGCCCAAGAGCCTCACCGAGATCGAGGCCAAGCTCTACGACATGGTGGTCAAGCGCTTCCTGGCGGTGTTCTTTCCGCTGGCGCAATTCATGGTCACGACGCGCATCTCCACCGTGAGCGCGGCCGGCAAGGAGCACAGGTTCCAGACCAACGGCAAGGTGATGGTCAAGCCGGGCTGGCTGGCGATCTACGGCCGCGAGGTCGAGGACGCCGACGCCAACCTGGTGCCGGTGGAGAAGGGCGAGGTGGCGCACACCGAGAGCGCCGACGCCAACGCCCACAAGACCAAGCCGCCGCCGCGCTACACCGAGGCGACCCTGCTCTCGGCCATGGAAGGCGCCGGCAAGCTGATCGAGGACGAGGAGTTCCGCGATGCCATGCAGGAAAAAGGCCTGGGCACGCCGGCCACCCGCGCGCAGACCATCGAGGGCCTGATCTACGAGAAGTACATGATCCGCGAGGGCCGCGAGTTGATCCCCAGCGCCAAGGCCTTCCAGCTCATGACCTTGCTGCGCGGGCTGCAGGTCGAGGAGCTCACCAAGCCCGAACTCACCGGCAACTGGGAGTTCCAGCTCGCCGAGATGGAAAAGGGCCGGCTCAGCCGCAACGCCTTCATGGGCGAGATCGCCGCGATGACGGAGCGCATCGTCGCCAAGGCCAAGGAGTACGACCGCGACACCATCCCGGGCGACTACGCGACCTTGAAGACGCCCTGTCCGAAATGCGGCGGTGTCGTCAAGGAGAACTACCGGCGCTTCACCTGTGCCGGCAAGGGCGCGGCCAGCGAAGAGGGCTGCGGCTTCTCGATCAGCAAGATCCCGGGAAGTCGCAGTTTCGAGTTGCAGGAGGTGGAAGACTTCATCGCCCACAAGAAGATCGGGCCCTTGGAGGGCTTTCGCTCCAAGGCCGGCTGGCCCTTCACCGCCGAACTGCGGCTTGCCTATGACGACGAGACGCAGAACTGGAAACTCGAGTTCGATTTCGGCGAAGACGCCAAGAAGGACGGCGAGTCGGGCGAGCCGGTCGACTTTTCAGCGCAGGAGAGCCTGGGCGCCTGCCCCAAGTGCAAGGGCAGCGTCTTCGAGCACGGCACGAGCTACGTGTGCGAGCACAGCGTCGGCGCGCACGTCACTTGCGACTTCAAGAGCGGCAAGATCATCCTGCAGCAGCCGGTGCCTCGCGAGCAGATGACGCGGCTGCTGAAGGAGGGCAAGACCGAGCTGTTGGAGAACTTCGTCTCCAACAAGACGCGCCGCAAGTTCAAGGCCCGCCTCGCATGGGATGCCAAGGAAGGCAAGGTCGGCTTCGAGTTCGAGCCGCGCGCGGCGAAGGTGCCGGCGAAGAAGGCGGCTGCGAAGAACGCGTGAGGGGCCCGCCAGCCGCTTGCACGGCCCGGCGCGACGGAGAGTCGCTGTCGGCCTTCGTCGAGGAGTCGGTGCGGCTCAAAGCAGACCATTGCCCGGCGCCGCTATGCCAACTGCCCACCCGCCGGCGCCAATGGCCCGCGCCGGCCGGCGGTCAATACCTCATGAAGCGGTCCACTGCGCGAGCAGCGCATCGGGCACCGTCAGCCCCTGCTCCTCGGCACGCCGGCGCAACTGCTCGCGCCGCGCGCCCGGCAACCGCACGCCCTCGTCGCGCAGCATCTCGGCCACCAGCACCTCGATGCGGTCGAGGTAGCTCGCCGAGCCGGCCAGCGCGCCGGGATCGATGACGAGGAAGGCCTGGCCGATGCGCGGCTGGTTGCCTTCGTCGACGAAGAAGCTCGACGCCTCGAAGCCGAACTGCGCACCGATCAGCGCGGTGACGAGCAGCTCGACCACCAGCGCGAGCATCGCGCCCTTGGGGCTGCTTGCCGCGCCGATCGGCAGCATCGAGCCTTCAAGGCCGGCCTTCGGGTCGGTCGTCGGCTGGCCGTCCTTGTCGAGCGCCCAGCCGGGCGGGATGGGCTCGCCCTTCTTGGCGGCGACCATCAGCTTGCCGCGCGCCACTTCCGACAGGCTCAGGTCGATCATCAGCGCGTCCTTGCCGCGGCGCGCGAACACTGCGGCTACGGGGTTGGTGCCGAAGATCGGGTGCTTGCCGCCGGCGGCCGGCATGGCGGCTGGCGAATTGGCGAAGCCCAGGCCGACCATGCCGGCGTCCGCGACCGCGCGCAGGTGATCGACGACGACGCCGCAGTGGTGGCTGTTGGTCACGCCGGCGATGCTGATGCCGAACTCGCGCGCGCGGCCGATCGCCTCGGCGACCGCCATCTCGCAGGCGGCGAAGGCCAGGCCCTCGTGCGCATCGATCAGCGCGGCGCCGCCCTTCGCATGGCGCAGGCTCGGAAGCGCCTCGCCGTTCACCCGAGCGTTGCGGAGGTGCGTGGCGTATTGACCGACGCGCGACAGGCCGTGCGAGCCGAGCCCCTGCGCCTCGGCCAGCACCAGGGCGCGCGCCGTCGCCGCCGCCATCGTCTCGTTGGCCCCGGCGCGCCGCAGCGCCTGGCTGACCGCGTCGCGCGCCTGTTGCAGGCTCAAGGTGGCCATCAGTGCAAGGCCTCCAGCACCTTTTGCGCGATCAGGCTGCTGACGCGTTCGTTCGACTCGGTGGTCACGCCGGCGATGTGCGGCGTGAGCAGCAGGTTCGGGCAGCCCTCGAAGTGGGGCGACGCGGCCAGCGGCTCCGCGTTGAAGACATCGAGCGCCGCGCCGCCCAGGTGCCCTGCGCGCAGCGCCTGCGCCACGGCGCCCTCATCGACGATGCCGCCGCGCGCCGTGTTGACGAGCACCGCGCCCGGCTTCATCGCATGGATGCGCGCGGCATCGAAGAGATTGCGAGTGGCATCGACCAGCGGCACATGCAGGCTCACCACGTCCGCCCGCGCCACCAGTTCACCCAGGCCGACGCTTTGCACGCCGGCCGCGGCGAAGGCCGGGTCGTCGAGATCGAGCATGGCGTCGAAGGCGATGACCTGCATGCCGAGCGCGCCGGCCAGGCGGGCTGTCAGGCGGCCGATCGAGCCGAAGCCGATCAGGCCGAGTGTCTTGCCTGCGAGCTCGCGGCCGTTCGACAGTGCGCCTCGTGGCCACTGGCCCGCCGCCACGGCCGGGGTCGATTGGTAGGCCCCGCGCAAGAGCAGCATCGCGCTGCCGATCACGTACTCGGCCACGCTCGAGGCGTTGGCGCCGGTGGCCGGAATGACCTGGATGCGGCGGGCTTCACAGGCAGCCACGTCGATGTTGTCCAGGCCCACGCCGAGGCGGCCGACCACCGTGCAGCGCGTCAACGCCGCCAGCAGTTCGCCGCGCACCTGCGTGCGGTTGCGAACGATGATCGCGTCCGCCTTGCCGGCCTCGGTGTGCAGGCACGCGCCGTCGTCCACCAGCTTCGGGTCGTAGAGCACGTCGTGCCGCTCGCGCAACTGCGCGACCGCGGCCTCGTCCATGAATTCGGTAATGACGATTCTTTTCATGCAGTCCTCGCTGGAGCGCGCTGTTCAGCGCGTCGTTGGCTCACGGGCGGGCGCGCATCCAGGCGCGCCGTTGGCCCATTTGCCGCGGTCGAGGTTCAGCAGCGGCCCAGCCGCTGCCGAACGCTCAGGCCGACTCGTACAAACGCGTCAGCACGAACTCGCGATGCCCCAGCGCCTCGGCGGCGGTGAGCCGGCCGTTGGCGGTGCGCAGCATGCTTTCGAGCAGCTTGTCGCCGGCTTGGTCGAGCGTGAGCTCGCGCTGCAGGAGCCCCGAGGTGTCCACGTCGACGTGCTCGCTCATCAGCCGCACCGTGCGCGGATTCGCGCAGATCTTGATGACCGGCAGGATCGGGTTGCCGATCACATTGCCCTGGCCGGTGGGGAAGAAGTGCACCGCGTAGCCCGAAGCCGCGCACAGCGTGACCATCTCGGCGGCGGCGCTGGACGAATCCATGAACCACAGTCCCGGGCCGGTGGGCGCTTCGGCCTTGTCGAGCACGCCGTCGACCATGCACTTCTTGCCGATCTTCTGGATGTTGCCGAGGGCCTTTTCCTCGATCGTCGTCAGGCCGCCGGCGATGTTGCCCTTGGTCGGCTGCGAATCCGACAGGTCGCTGGTTTTGTGGCGGTTGATCATGTCCTGGTAGCGGTTGAACATGAACATGAAGCGCTCTTTCACCTCGGGCGTGCGGCAGCGCTCGGCCACGATGCGCTCGCCGCCGGTGATCTCGGAGGTTTCGCCGAACACCAGCGTGTTGCCGGTTTCGTAGAGCTTGTCGAAGGCGTTGCCCACCGTCGGGTTGGAGCCGCAGCCGGAGGTGGTGTCGCTCTCACCGCACTTGGTGGAGACCCACAGCTCGCTGATGGGGCAGACCTCGCGCTGCTTCTCGCTGGCGATCTGCACGAACTCGCGTGCCACCTTGCTGGCGCGCAGGATGGTGTCGTGGTCGCCGTGGCCTTCAATGCCGAAGCCGACGACCGGCTTGCCGGTGGTGGCGATGCCGTCAACCACCTTCTTGGTCCAGCTGTCTTCGATGCCGATGACGACGACGGCCGCCACGTTCGGGTTGCAGCCGGCACCGATCAGGGTGCGGAAGTGCAGGTCGAGGTCGGCGCCGAACTGCAGGCGGCCGTAGGGGTGAGGAATGGCGAGCGCGCCCTTGATGTTGTGGGCCACGGCCTCGGCCGAGGCGTTGGACAGGTCGTCCAGCGGCAGGATGATGACGTGGTTGCGGATGCCGACGCGGCCGTTCTCGCGGCGGTAGCCGAGGAATGTGGTGTCTTGGGAGATGATGGACATGAGGGTTCCTTGCTGATGTTGCGAAGCGGTGCTGTGCGAGGCGGGACGAGGATGGGCTGCTGCTTGGAAGCGGTCCTGCGGACCGCGAGTTGATTCCGGGCTGCGATCCCCGCTGCGCGGGGCCCCTCTTTCGCCCTACATCAACTCACCACCTCTTCGTCTTGATGTTGTGCACATGGGCGTGTTCGCCCGCCTTGATGGGGGCGACGACCTTGCCCATGTCGATGCCGTACTTCCAAACGGTGTCGCCCGGGTTCATGTCCTTGAGCGCCACCTTGTGGCCGATCGGAATGTCCTGTTTGGCGTGCACATCGACGAACTTGTCTTCGTCCATGATCCAGCCGCTGAGCGTCATGCCGGCCTTCGCGTCTTCCACCACGACCACGGCCACCGTGTCCTTGGCGTCATGCAATACAAAGTGAATCATCGAGGTCTCCTGTTTCACTGAGGTTTTCGAGTGGGGCAGTTTCGCGGCGCAGGCTCCGCACTGTCAAACATGTGATTTATATGACTTGTAGGACATGGCGCCGAGGCGCGAGAATGGCGGATGCCTTCTGCCGTCCCTTCCGTTTTCGGGCCCATCGCCCCCGATGCGGCCGGCGCACCGCTGTACCGCGTGGTCAAGCGCTCGCTGCTGCGCGCCATCGAAGACGGCCGCTACCCCGCCGGCGGCGCGCTGCCGAGCGAGACTGAGCTGGCGCGCGCCTTCGGCGTGTCGGTGGGCACGCTTCGCCATGCGGTCGATGAGCTGGTCGCCGAACACATCCTCGTGCGCCGACAGGGGCGCGGCACCTATGTCGCGCTGCACAACGCCGACCGGTTCCTGTTCCAGTTCTTCCATGTCGAGCGCAGCGACGGCCTGCGCGAAGGGCCGCAGGTGGAGCTGGTGTCCTTCGAGCGGGTGCGCATCGACGAGGACGCGGCGCAGGCGCTCGGCCTGAGGGCCGGCGATCCGGCGATCCAGATCGACAACCGGCTGCTGCTGCAGGGGCGCGCCGTCATCCACGACCGGTTGATCCTGCCGGCGCTCCTGTTCAAGGGGCTGACCGAGAAGCGCTTTCGGGAACGCACGAGCACGATCTACCACCTGTACCAGACGGAGTTCGGCATTTCCGTGACCCGGGCCCAGGAGCGCGGACGCGCCATGGCCGCCGATCGCACGACCGCGCGCATCCTCGGTCTCGCGCCCGGCGTGCCGGTGATGCAGGTGCGCCGAACGGCATTGACCTTCGGCGACAAGCCGGTCGAGTACCGCATCTCGACCATCGACACGGTCCACCACGAGTACGTGCAGTTGCTGTCGCGGTCGACTTGATCGTGTGTCCGGGCAGCAAGTCCGCAGCCGAGTTGGACGTAGGCAAAGCCAGGTCCGGATGCCCGGCTGCGAGTGAGAACCACGGCAAACGCAGTCGTGCGATGCATCTGCCGCGTGGGTCACAGGCACTGAAAGAGCCAACCCGCGCGAGCACATGCTTTGCGACAATCGCGCCATGAATGCGACCGACCCGACCGCTGTGATCGCGATCATGGACCGCCTCGGCGCCGCTGCGCGCGCCGCCTCGGCTGCGATGGCAGCAGCATCCACCGCGCAGAAGAACGCCGCGCTGCTGGCGTTGGCGCGGCTGATCCGCGCCGAGGCCGCAATGCTGGCAACCGAGAACGCGCGCGATCTGGAGGCCGCGCAGGCGACCAGGCTCGCCGCGCCTCTGCTCGACCGCCTGCGCCTTTCGGAGCCGGTGATCGCGCAGATGGCCGAAGGCTGCGAGCAGGTCGCTGCACTCCCCGATCCGATCGGCGAAATGACCAACCTGCGACGCCGCCCGAGCGGCATCACGGTCGGCCACATGCGCGTGCCGCTGGGTGTGTTCGGCATGGTCTACGAGAGCCGGCCGAACGTGACCGTCGATGCCGCGTCGCTGGCGATCAAGAGCGGCAATGCGGCCATCCTGCGTGGCGGCTCGGAGGCGGTGCATTCCAATGCCGCGCTGATGCAACTGGTGACGCGCGCCCTGATCGAGGCGGGCCTGCCGGCCGAGGCGGTGCAAGGGGTGCCGACCACCGACCGCGCGGCGGTCGGCCGGTTGATCACCATGCCGCAGTACGTGGACGTGATCATCCCGCGCGGCGGCAAGGGCCTGATCGAGCGCATCACCGCCGAGGCGACCGTGCCGGTCATCAAGCACCTGGACGGCAACTGCCACGTCTATGTCGATGCCGGCGCCGACCTGGAGCTCGCGCTGCGCGTCACCGACAACGCCAAGACGCAGAAGTACAGCCCCTGCAATGCGGCCGAATCACTGCTCGTGCACCGCGACATCGCGCCGGTCTTCGTGCCGCGGTTGGGCGCGCTGTTTGCCGCCAAGGGCGTGGAGATGCGCGTCGATGCCCAAGCGCAGGCGCTGCTCGGCCCGGTTCCAGGCGCCAAGCTGGTGGCTGCGAGCGAGGCCGACTGGGCCGAGGAATACCTGGCGCCGGTCATCAGCATCAAGCTGGTCGCCTCGCTCGACGAGGCCATTGCGCACATCAATCGCTACGGCTCTCACCACACCGATGCCATCCTTACCGCGAACCACCCGCACGCGATGCGCTTCCTGCGCGAAGTCGATTCGGCCAGCGTGATGGTCAACGCCAGCACCCGCTTCGCCGACGGTTTCGAGTACGGCCTGGGCGCCGAAATCGGCATCAGCACCGACAAGTTCCATGCGCGCGGACCGGTCGGGCTGGAGGGGCTGACGTCGATGAAGTGGGTGGTGTTCGGCCAGGGAGAGGTTCGCACGTGACAAGGGCCGAAGGGTGAAGGAAGCCCCGAGGCGCCGGCACGCCGGTTCATCGGCGCCACCGCTGCCCTCGTGCCCGCCCGGCGGGCGGCGTCTTTCATGAGCGAGCACGACCCGCGCGGCGCCCTGGTGCTGTTTTCCGGCGGCCAAGATTCGACGGCCTGCCTGGCTTGGGCGCTGCAGCGCTATGCACGCGTAGAAACCATCGGGTTCGATTACGGCCAGCGCCACCGCATCGAGCTCGATTGCCGGCCGCACATTCGCGAAGCGCTGGCCCGTGACTTCCCGCAATGGGCGCCGCGCCTGGCCGATGACCACCTGCTCGACCTCGGCCTGCTCGGCCAGATCTCCGACACCGCCCTTACCGACGCGCGTGCCATCGAAATGCAGGCGAACGGCCTGCCCAACACCTTCGTGCCCGGCCGCAACCTGCTGTTCCTGAGCTTCGCCGCCGCGGTGGCCTACCGGCGCAATCTCGGCGTGCTGGTCGGCGGCATGTGCGAAACCGACTACTCGGGCTATCCCGATTGCCGCGACAACACCATCAAGGCGATGCAGGTCGCCCTCAGCCTCGGCCTGGCTTGCCCACTGACCATCGAGACGCCGTTGATGTGGCAGACCAAGGCGCAGACCTGGGCGCTCGCCGACGCGCTCGGCGGCGAGGCGCTGATCGGGATCACCGTCGAGCACACCCACACCTGCTACCTCGGCGAGCGCCGACGGCGCCATGACTGGGGCTATGGCTGCGGCAGTTGCCCCGCCTGCGAACTGCGGCGTGAGGGCTTCGAGGCCTGGCGCGCCACGGGCGCCCGCGCCCGTCACGCATCCAGCAGCCAGGCGTCGACATGACCCCGACCCGTATCGCTTTCATCGCCGGCGCGGCGCTGTTGGTGTTCTGGGTGCTCGGCGCCTACAACCGGCTGGTGCGGCTGCGCAGCGCGGTGCTGGGCGCGTGGCCGCCGCTCGAGGCGCAGTTGCGGCGCCGACACGCGCTGGCCTGCGAATTGACGGAACTGCTGGGCCGCCTCGATCCGATGGAAAACCTGAGCGACGAGATCGGCCGCGCGACGCTGCAGACGGTGGCGGCGGCTGCTCGCCAGGCGCAAGCAGCCGTCGATCACGCGCAAGTGCGGGTCGGCAGCGCCGGCGCGATTCAGAGTCTGGGCCTGGCGGAGCAAGTGCTGGAAGGCGCACTGCGCCCGCTGCGCGTGCTGATCGCCGCGCGCCCGGCCGTTGCAGGCGAGCCTGAGCTTGGCGAACAGGTGCGGGCGCTGCTGCTCGGCCTGCAGGACGCCGACGCCCAGCTCGCCTTCGTGCGGCGCGTCTTCAACGAGGCGGTGCAAGCGTTCAACGGTGCCGCGCACGAGCTGCCGACGCGCCTGATTGCCAGCGTGTTCGGTTTCCGTGCTGCGGCGCCGCTCGCGAGCGCTTCGCCCGATCGCGGACCCGATTCGCAGATCGCTTCGGCCTTCGGCGAGCACGCCTGACGCAAGCGGTCGAAACGTCCCGAGGCGTGGCGCTCGGGCAACGGGGAGGCGGGGAGCTGTCTGACCGACGCCGACGATCCTTGCGCTGCCGCGCTGGCACCCGAGAACCTTGATGGCCGACGGCTCAACGCCCAACGCCCAACGCCCAACGCCCAACGCCCAATCGACTGTCGCCTGATCGCCTCACCTCACCTCACCTCACCTCACCGCTTGCCGCACCTACACTG
>NZ_JACDCU010000102.1 GCF_013817365.1 Methylibium sp.
ATCCACGACTTGACCGTGCCCACCGGCGTGGCGAGCCGATGTGCGATCTGTTCATGCGTATAGCCTTCGACGAAGGCATAGACGATGCATTCGCGCCGGCGTTCTTCGAGTCGCTCCATGCAGCGCTGGAGCGAGGCGCTGTCGGTGTTGGCCAGGTCGATGGCCGCTTGCGTGCCGGCGTCATCAGCGATCTGATCGATGTCGTCACCCACCGGCATTTCGCGCTTGACGCGGCGCGCCTCGTCGAGTGCGCGATGGCGCACCACCGTGTAGAGCCAGCCGCGCGCGGAGCCGAGCGCGCGCTGATAGGTGGACGCGCGCTGCCAGACCAGGAGAAAGGCGTCCTGCAGCACGTCGTGCGCGGTGTCGCGGTCGCGCACGATGCGCAGCGCCACGCCGAGCAGCCAGCGCGCCTCCCGTTCGTACAGCGCGCGCAGCGCGAAGTGCTCGCCGCGGGCGCAGGCTTCGAGAGCGGCTTCGTAGTCGAACGCGTCGGGTGGGGCAGCGGGCATGGGGCGGCGGGCGGGCGGGGGAGTCGGCGCATTCTAGGAACAGAGGATCAAACGCGGCATTGCGCCAGATCCGACCGCTGCGTCATGGGACTACGGGCCGGACGGTTCGCTCGGATGCACCGGTCCGAAGAAAAGCCGTCGCTCTTCGACCTGGACTGACGCGCCCACAAGAAAGGGCGCCGTCGGCGCCCTTGTCTCGGAGCGAGGAAACCCGCTCAGATTTCTTCGTACAGCGGCAAGGTCAGGAACTCCGCGAACTCGTCCTGCGTGCTCATCTGCTCGAAGATCTCGGCCGCGCGGTCGATGGTCGTGCCCTCGTAGCCGGCGTCCTTGATGCCCTGCAGTTCCTCCGCCACCATCTTGCGCACCATCTCGGCAGTGATCTTGCGGCCGTCCTGCAGCACGCCCTTGGGCGAGCGGATCCACTGCCACACCTGCGAGCGGCTGATCTCCGCCGTGGCCGCGTCTTCCATCAGGTTGTAGATCGGCACGCAGCCGTTGCCGGCCAGCCAGGAGCCGAGGTAGTAGATGCCGACGTTGATGTTCATCCGCAGGCCGGCCTCGGTGATCGGCGCCTCGGGCTTGAAGTCGATCAACTGTGCGGCGGTGACGTGCACATACGGCTTCTTGCGATCGAGCTGGTTGGGCCGATCGCCCAGCACGTCGACGAATTCCTTCATCGCCACGTCGACGAGCCCCGGGTGCGCGACCCAGCCGCCGTCGTAGCCGTCCATCGCGTCGGAGCGCTTGTCCTTGACGATGCCTTCCATCGCGATGGCGTTCTTCTCGGGGTCGTTCTTGATCGGAATGAGCGCGCTCATGCCGCCGATGGCCGGCGCATTGCGGTGGTGGCAGGTCTTGAGCAGCAGCAGCGCATAGGCGCGCATGAAGGGCGCCTTCATCGTCACCTTGACGCGGTCGGCCAGGCAGAAGTCGAGGTCGCATCTGAACTTCTTGATGCACGAGAAGATGTAGTCCCAGCGCCCGGCGTTCAGGCCCGCGCTGTGCTCGCGCAGCTCGTACAGGATCTCGTCCATCTCGAACGCGGCGAGCAGGGTCTCGATCAGCACCGTCGCCTTGATCGTGCCTTGCGGCAGGCCGAGCTCGTTTTGCGTCATCACGAACACGTCGTTCCACAGCCGCGCTTCGAGGTGGCTTTCGAGCTTGGGCAGGTAGAAGTAGGGGCCGGCGCCGCGCGCCAGTTGTTCCTTGGCGTTGTGGAACATGAACAGGGCGAAGTCGAACAGGCCGCCCTGCACCCGCTGGCCGTCGATCAGCACGTGCTTCTCGTCGAGGTGCCAGCCACGCGGGCGCACCTGCAGCGTGGCGATCTTGTCGTTGAGCTTGTAGGTCTTGCCGGCCTGGCCGAGGGTGAGCGTGCGGCGGATCGCCTTGTACAGGTTGATCTGGCCCTGGATCAGGTTGGCCCAGACCGGCGAGTTGCTGTCCTCGAAGTCGGTCATGTAGCTGTCCGCCCCCGAGTTGTAGGCGTTGATGACCATCTTGGCCTCGACCGGGCCGGTGATCTCGACGCGCCGGCACTCCAGCGCCTTGGGCAGCGGCGCGATGGTCCAGTCGCCTTCGCGGATGTGCTTGGTCTCCGGCAGGAAGTCGGGCCGCTCGCCGGCGTCCAGGCGCTTGGCGCGTTCGGCGCGGGCGGCGAGCAGTTCCTGGCGGCGCGGCTCGAACTCGCGGTGCAGCTTGGCCACCAGTTCGAGCGCTTCTTTCGTGAGGATGGTCTCGAAGCCGGGCAGGATGGGCGCGTTGACCTGCACGCCGGCAGGCAGTTGAAGAGTCGTCATGGCTGTTTCCTGGAGCAGGGGTTCATGGATCAGGGAGCGGGAAAGAATTCGAGCACGTCGCGCAGGCTGCTGCCGATGCGGGTGGGTTCGGTGTCCAGCGCGTCGAGCGGTAGTTTGTAGCGGTTGACCCAGAGCGTCGTGTAGCCGTGCCAGGTGGCGCCTATGGCGTCCCAGCCGTTGCTGGAGACAAAAAGAATCTGCTTCGCCGGCCGGCCCAGCGCCTGCGTGCCCAAAGCATAGGTGGCGGGATCGGTCTTGTAGCGCTGAACCGCGTCCACGCTGAGCAGATGATTCACCAAGCCCTCGATGCCGGCGCTCTTGACGGCAACAGCAAGCATGTCGGGGTCGCCGTTGCTGAGGATGCCGGTCGGGATGCCGCGCGCCTTCAGGGCCGTGAGCACCGCCTTGTTCTCGGGAAAGGCGCTGAGGTGACGGTATTGGTTGAGCAGTTGCGCCTCGCGCTCGGCGCTCAGGTCCAGCCCGAGGCGGTGGGCGGCGAAGCGCAGGCCGGCGCGCGTCAGTTCCCAGAACGGCCGGAAGCGCTGGCTCATCGAAACCAGCCGCGTGTATTCGATCTGCTTGTCGCGCCAGAGCACGGCGAGTGCTTCGCCACGGCCGGGAAAAAGCTGCTCGGCCAGGGTGCCGACGCTGTACACGTCGAACAGCGTGCCGTAGGCGTCGAACAGGACGGCTTGGACGTTCGGCGTCGTCGAGGTCTTCATCGAGCGGCGACTGTATTGCGAAGTCGCGTTCCTATTAGGCCGCTGCAGTGGCTTGATCTTTTACCGGCACGAGCCTAATCTCGCTCGCCCCAGCCTGACTACTACGATGGATCGCCTGAAGCAGATCGAATCCTTTGCCGCCGTGGCCGTCAAGGGCAGCCTGACCGCCGCCGCACTGGCCGAGGGCGTGGCGCCCGCGGTGATCGGCCGGCGCATCGACGCGCTGGAAGAGCGCCTGGGCGTCAAGCTGCTGTTGCGCACCACGCGGCGCATCACGCTCACCCATGAAGGCAGCGCCTTTCTCGAAGACGCGCAGCGTCTGCTCGCCGACATGGCCAATGCCGAGGCCAGCGTCAGCGCCGGCGGCGTCAAGGCCAGCGGCCACCTGCGGCTCACGGCACCGGCCGGCTTCGGCCGGCGCCATGTGGCGCCGCTGGTGCCGCGCTTCGCCGAGTCGCACCGCGATGTGTCGGTGTCGCTCAATTTGTCGGACCGGGTGGTCGACATCGTCAATGAAGGCTACGACTGCGCCGTGCGCGTGGGCGACCTGCCCGACTCCAGCCTGGTGAGCCTGCGCCTGGCCGACAACCGGCGCCTGTGCGTGGCCGCGCCCGAATACATCAAGCGGGCCGGCGTGCCGCAGCACCCGAGCGAGCTGGCCCGCCACCAGTGCCTGACCCTCAGCTCGGAAGCAGGCCAGTCGCGCGGCTGGGCCTTCACCATCGACGGCGAAGTCGCGCACCTGCGCCCGAGCGGGCGCTACGACTGCTCCGACGGTCAGGTGCTGCACGACTGGTGCCTCGCCGGGCAGGGCATTGCGTGGCGCAGCACCTGGGAGGTCGAGCAAGAGGTCGCGCGCGGCGATCTGATCAGCGTGCTCGACGCCTTCGCGGCGCCCCCGAACGGCATCTACGCCGTGTTCCCGCAGCGCAAGCACCTGCCGCTGCGCGTGCGGCTGTGGATCGACTTTCTCAAGCACACCTACGGGGATGCGGGCTACTGGGCATTGGCGAGTTGACCGTCGGTTCTCAGCCGGCGCGCCGGTCGGCCTACTTCTTCGCCGACAAGCACTCTTTCATGAACGCCTTGCGCTCGTCGCCGGTTTTTCCTGCGGCGTCCTTGTTGCACAGGCTCATCTTTTCCTGCTGGGTCGGCGGCTTGGCCGACAGGCACTCCTTCATGAAGGCCTTGCGCTCGTCGCCCGCCTTGCCTGCGGCGTCCTTGTTGCAGGTGGCCATCTTGGTCTGCTGCGCGGTCGGCGCCTTGGCGGCGCCCTTTTCCATGTCGGGCGCGTCGCGATGGGTGGTTGCCTGAGCCGGTCCGAACAGGCAAGCGGCCACGATCAACGCAGTGAAACGGTGCTTCATTGACTCTCCTCTTGCCTCATGGAGGCGGTGGCGGAATTGCCGCTTCGATTCAAGCATGCGCGCCTGTCCGCAACAACGGGGCGACACGGGAGGTGGCTGCCGACTGTCAGCTTCGGCGCGCAGCGAACTCGCGCCCCACAAGGTCGACACTCAGAGAATACGCCGCGGATAGGCCAGCGCTTCGTGCGCCACATGCAGGCGGCGCACCAGCACGCGGATAAACGCTTCGTCGAACAGGTGGCGGGAGCCGGGGCTCAAGCGCGCCAGCGATTCGGGCGTGAAAGAGATCATCGTCGCCGGCTCCACCACCGCCACGTCGGTGCTGTGGCGCTTGAGCTCGGGGTTGGGGGCTAGGTACACCATCTCGCCCACCGAGGTGCCGGCACCGAGGTGCGCCACGCGCACGCCGTCGCGGTGCACGTCCACCGAGCCGGCGGCAATGATGTGGAAGGTGTTGCCTTCCTCGCCCTTGCGGTAGATCAGGTGCCCTTGCGAATAGCGCTGCCACGTGGCGCGGTGCACCACTTCCCACAGTTCCACATCGCCGAACAGGCTGAAGAACTCGAGCGCGCGTAGCAGGTTGAAGCGTTCCGAGTCGAGCACGTTCTGCCGCCCGCCGCGCGGCACCTGGCGGTTGGCGACCAGCCCCGAGAGGGCCTGCGCGAAGTCGTCCCAGCCGGCGTAGCGATCGGCGGGCTGCTTGGCCAGCGCGCGCTGGATCACGGCGTCGAGCGCCGGATCGACCCCGGCGCGCAGTTCGGTCAGGGGCGCCGGCTTCGCGCCGTAGATCTGCGCCATCAGCACCGATTGCGCCGCGGCGTCGAAAGGCTGGCGCCCGGCGATCAGGTGGTAGAGCACGGCGCCGAGCGAATAGATGTCGGCGCGCGGATCGAGCGCGTCGCCGTCGAGCTGTTCGGGCGACATGTAGGCCAGCGAGCCGACGCGAAACACCTGCGTCGTGTCGGCATGCAGGTTGAGCACGCTGCCGAAGTCGCTCACCTTCACTTCGGTGATGTCGCCGCCCACCGTCACCGCCAGCAGATTGGCGGGCTTCACATCGCGGTGGATCAGGCCCTGGCGCGACACGTAGCCCAGCGCCATCGCGCACTTGAAGCCGATCTCGACGATCTGGTCGAGCGGCAGGAGCTGGTCGGCGCGGCAGTAGGGCCGCAGCGTCGTGCCGGGCACGTACTCCATGACCACGTAAGGCTCGTTCGGGTCGGCAACGGCGTCGAAGATCTGCACCACGTTCGGGTGCTGCAGCCGGCCTACGAGGGCGGCTTCGGCTGCGAAGAAGCGGGCCTGCAGCGCGCCTTCGCTCACGTCGGACAAGGCCCCCGCGCGCACGCGCTTGACCGCGACCTCGCGGGCGTTGAAGTCATCGACGCACAGAAAGACTTCGCTGGTCGCGCCTTCGCCGAGCAGGCGCAGCACGCGGTACTTGCCGATCTGGCTGGGAAGGGGCGAGGCGAGGGAAGGCGTCATGAGGCGGCAGGGTGTGCCGTATCTTTCCACCGCCATGGAGAAGCGGCAACCGGCGCGACATGATGCCTGCGTGCAAACGTGACGGAGTTCCAGGCCCCGGCTGACGCGCCATCCCGCCCCCTAAAATCGTTCGATGATCCGTGTCCAGCAAGAGCTCCTGCAGGCCCTCGGCGAGGTGCTCGCCGAGCTGGCCCCCGAGCACCCCGCCACCGCCGCCTTCGAAAGCCCAAAGCAGGCCGCGCATGGCGACCTCGCCTGCACCGCGGCGATGCAGCTCGCCAAGCCGCTGCGGCGCAATCCGCGCGAGCTTGCCGCCGCACTCGTCGAAGCGCTCCAGCGGCGCGCGGCGGTGCAGCGCTGGGTCCAGTCCATGGAGATCGCCGGGCCCGGCTTCATCAACCTGCGCCTCACGCCGGCCGCGCGCCAGCAGGTCGTCGCCGAGGTTCTGGAGGCCAAGGCGCGCTTCGGCCGCCAGCCGGCCCGGCCTGAGCGGGTGCTGGTCGAGTTCGTCTCCGCCAATCCGACCGGGCCGCTGCACGTGGGCCACGGCCGGCAGGCCGCGCTGGGCGATGCGATCTGCCGCCTGTTCGAAACGCAGGGCTGGCAGGTCACGCGCGAGTTCTATTACAACGACGCCGGTGTGCAGATCGCCACGCTGGCTGCCTCGACGAAGGCGCGCATCGAAGGCCGCAAGCCCGGCGATGCCGCCTGGCCCGAGACCGCCTACAACGGCGATTACATCGCCGATATCGCCGCAGATTTCATGGCGGGCAAGACGGTGAAGGCCGACGACCGCTCGTTCACCGCCTCTGGCGACCCGCAGGATCTCGAAGGCATCCGCCAGTTCGCGGTGGCCTACCTGCGCCACGAACAGGATCTCGACCTGCGCGCCTTCGGCGTGGCCTTCGACAACTACTTTCTCGAGTCGGGCCTTTACACGAACGGCAAGGTCGAGCAGGCGGTGCAGCGCCTGTCGGCCGCCGGCAAGACCTTCGAGGACGGCGGAGCCCTGTGGTTGCGCAGCACGGACTACGGCGACGACAAGGACCGCGTCATGCGCAAGTCCGACGGCAGCTACACCTACTTCGTGCCCGACGTGGCCTACCACCTCGACAAGTGGGCGCGCGGCTTCACCAAGGTCATCAACATCCAGGGCAGCGACCACCACGGCACCATCGCCCGCGTGCGCGCCGGCCTGCAGGCGGCGGGTGCCGGCATCCCGCCCGGCTACCCCGATTACGTGCTGCACAAGATGGTCACGGTGATGAAAGGCGGCGAGGAGGTCAAGATCTCCAAGCGCGCCGGCAGCTACGTGACCCTGCGCGACCTGATCGACTGGACCGGCCGCGACGCGGTGCGCTTCTTCCTCAACAGCCGCAAGGCCGACACCGAGTTCGTGTTCGACGTCGACCTGGCGCTCAAGACCAGCGACGAGAACCCGGTGTATTACGTTCAGTACGCGCACGCGCGCATCTGCTCCGTGCTGCGCCAGTGGCAGGCGCAGCAGGCGGCCGGCGGCACGGCGGCGTCGGCGGACCCGAGCGCGGACCTTGTCCAGGCGGATCTTTCGCGGCTCACCGCGCCGACCGAGGCGACGCTGATGCTC
Source organism: Methylibium sp. (assembly GCF_013817365.1). Lineage (GTDB taxonomy): Bacteria > Pseudomonadota > Gammaproteobacteria > Burkholderiales > Burkholderiaceae_C > Methylibium. The sequence continues at coordinate 7,495 of NZ_JACDCU010000102.1, forward strand.
AAGCTCGCCGCGTACCCAAGCATGCTCGCCTCGGCCGCCAACGACCTCGCGCCCCACGACGTGGGCTTCTACCTGCGCGACCTGGCGGGCGCCTTCCACAGCTATTACGCGGCCGAGCGCTTCCTCGGCGAGGATGCCGATCTGACCCACGCGCGCCTGGCCTTGCTGGCCGCCACCGCGCAGGTGCTGGCGGGCGGGCTGGCCGTGCTCGGCGTTGCCGCACCCGAAAAGATGTGACCCGGAGTTCTTCGATGCCCGCTCTTTCCCGTTCACCCGCGCGCCGCACCCAGCACGGCGGCTTTTTCATCGGTTTGGTCGTCGGCGGGCTGGTCGGTCTGGCGCTCGCGCTCGGCGTGGCGCTGTACGTCACCAAAGTGCCGATCCCTTTCATCGACAAGGTGCCGCAGCGCACCGCCGAGCAGGACGCCGCCGAGGCCGCGAAGAACAAGAACTGGAACCCCAACCTGCCGCTGGCCGGCAAGAACCCGGCCGTGTCCGGCTCGGCGCCGCCCGGCCCGCCGGCCGGGGTGGTGCTGCCGCCGCCCTTCACCGACCCGGTGACCGGCGAGCCGACGGCCGCCGCGCCGTCGCGCAATCCGGCGGCCATCCTCGGCGACGATCCCCGTGTTGCGCGGCCCGTCAATCCGCCGACCGACGCGTTCGTGTATTTCGTGCAGGTCGGCGCTTACGGCCGCACCGAGGAAGCCGAGGCGCAACGGGCCCGCCTCGCGATCCAGGGGTTCGAGTCCAGGATCAGCGAACGCGAGCAAGCCGGGCGCATCGTTTACCGGGTGCGCGTGGGGCCGTTCAACGATCGCGCCGAGGCCCAATCCACGAAGGACACGCTCGATGGCAGCGGCACCACCACGGCTTTGGTGCGGGTGCAGAAGTGAACTTCGACACCGCGTCGCACTCCACCGTTGCAGCCCGCAACAGCGCGCACTGCTTGAGCGTCGCTCGCCTACTCGCACCGCTCCACTTCGCATTTCACCGAGAGGAATATCAATGAACCGTCGCGACTTCACGACCTTCGCCGCCGCAGGCCCGTTGGCCGGCCTGCTGCTTCCCACATCGGTGCTGGCCCAGGGCGCGCCTGTCGAGGGCAAGGACTATGTGAAGCTTTCGCAGCGCCAGCCGACGCAGGATCCGAAGCGGCTCGAAGTGGTCGAGTTCTTCTGGTATGGCTGCCCGCACTGCCATAGCTTCGAGCCGGCGCTCGAAGCGTGGGTCAAGAAGCTGCCGCCCGAGGTGAACTTCCGCCGCCTGCCGGTGGCGTTCCGCGAAGTCCCGTTCGTGCTGCACCAGAAGCTCTATTTCGCGCTCGAAGCCCTGAATCTGGTCGATCAGCTGCACATCAAGGTCTTCACCGCGATGCACGTCGAACGTAACCCGCTCAGCACGCCCGAATCGATCGGCAACTTCGTGGCGAAGAACGGCGTCGACAAGGCGAAATTCCTCGACACGATGAACTCCTTCGGCGTGCAGGCCAAAGCCAAACAGGCGGCCGCACTGTCGAGCGGCTACCGGATCGACGGCACGCCGGCTTTGGGCATCGACGGCCGCTTCACCACTTCCGGTTCGATGGCCGGCTCGAACGACCGGGCGCTCGCCGTCACCGACTACCTCTTGGCGCAATCGCGCAAGGGTTGAGTTCAGCGGCTCGATGTCCGCCTGCGCGGCAGGGCCGGCAGGGACAGCGCGCTTCTTCGAGGGGGTGACGTTGCGCAAAAACGTGCGGCGCACCCTCTAGAATCGGCAGCAAGATTCATGCCGATTCAGCCGTGATGCCCTTCCTGTTTCTCCGCGCCGCCGCCCTGTTCGCCGTGGCCGCCGTCCTTGCCGCACCGGCGTGGGCGGCCAATGTCGACCGCAACCAGCCGCTCAACTTCGCAGCCGATTCGGCACGGGTCGACGAGCAAAAGCAGGTCAACATCCTTCAAGGCAACGTCGAGATCACCAAGGGCACGATCGTGATCCGCGCCGATCGCGTCGAGGTCCGGCAAAGCCCGCAGGGTTACCAGTCGGCCATTGCCACCGGCTGGCCCGACAAGCGGGCCTACTTTCGCCAGAAGCGCGAAGGCACCGACGAGTACATCGAGGGCGAGGCCCAGCGCCTCGAGTACGACGGCCGCAACGACAGCATCAAGCTGATCAACCAGGCAGTGATGCGGCGCTTTCGCGGCGGCACGGTCACCGACGAGGTGTCGGGCAACACCATTTCCTACGACAACACCACCGAGGTCTTCCAGGTGATCGGCGGGCCCGACTCCGCGGCACCCTCCGGCCGCGTGCGCGGCGTGCTCACACCACGCGACACGGCCGGCTCTGCGCCGGCCGCTGCGCCCGCTGCGGCGCCGGCAAAGCCGGCCTCCGCGCCATGAGCCGCCGAGTCGCTCTTACGGCTACAGCCAAGACCACGACTGCGGGGCTTGCCTTATGAGCGCACAGCCGCAAGCGGCCGTCAGCCGGCTCGAAGCGACGGGCCTGCAAAAAAGCTATGGCGCACGCAAGGTGGTCAAGGACGTGCACGTCGCCGTGGCCGCCGGCGAGGTGGTCGGCCTGCTCGGCCCCAACGGGGCCGGCAAGACCACCAGCTTCTACATGATCGTGGGGCTGGTGCGTGCCGACGCCGGCGAGATCAGCCTCGACGGCGCGCCGATCGAGCGGCTGCCGATCCACCAGCGTTCGCGGCTGGGACTGTCGTATCTGCCGCAGG
>NZ_JACDCU010000457.1 GCF_013817365.1 Methylibium sp.
GCGTGGCGGTGAAGCGGGCCTCGGGCGGCAGCGGCTGCGGCAGCAGGGCACGGGCCAGGCCGCCCCGCACGGGCCAGGTGGCCACGCCTTCGGCATTCGCCCAGGTCAGTGACAGGTCGATATTGCGGTCGTCGCCGCCGGCGCTTTCGAAAAAGTGGCCGCAGGGCGGCTCGTCGGGCCAAGCGACGGGCACGACGCGATCGACGCGCACGCCGGCTTTCTCCAGGGCGCCTATCTCCGCCGCCAGCCAGGCGCGGTCGGTCGCGGCCACCCAGACGCGCTCGCCGCCCTTGGCACCGGGAGCCAGGGCGAAATGCAGCAGCTGGGCGTCGTCGAGCACCGCTTCCTCGAGCACGCCGGCCAGGGCCGCGCCCATTCGCGCGGCGGGCGCCTTGGGGCAGGCGATGCGGTGCCAGCTCACGTCGGCCGCCGCCAGCACGGCCACTACCAGATCGGCCTTGGGCAGCAGCGCGGCGGCGGCGTGGCCTTCGCGCTGCACGATCAGGCCGTCTTCGCTCAGCACGAAGGCGAAGTCGCCGCCGGGATGGGCGGTGGACGGCTGGGCGGCGGCGCGCAGTCGCGGCCGCGGGGCAATCGAGACGGCGAGTGTGGTCATGTCGGCAAGGGTTCAGGCAATTCTAGGTGCCGGTCGGTTACAAACCTGTGGAATCAAGCACTTAGACAGCCTTCTTGATGTATCCCCGGGTATCCCGGGGGAGCAGGGGGCGGGCTACTGAACAACGCTGTCGAGCGCCGTGACGCGTTCGCGGCGCAGCAGCACGATTTCCAGCTGCCGGCGCTCGACCAGCGCGCGCTCTTCCACCACGCGGTCCTGCAGGCGCAAGCGGCCGCGTACCACGAAGTAGCGCGACTTGAAGTCCACCGTGCTCTGATCGAGGTTCTTGCGTTGCGCCTCCGGCAGCAGATTCGTGATCTCCGTCAATTGCCGCAGCGGATTACGCTGGCGAAGCTGCACCACGCGCTCGGCACTGGCCAGGTCCATCCCCGGGATCACCGCCGCCAGCACTTCCTTGGAGGCCGTGTTTGCATTGATCGGTGTGCGGACCGGCAACAAGGTGACATAGGGCGTGATGCGCTGCAGGGTCTCGGCGTCGAGGCCGAGCCACGCCAGCTGGTCGATGCGCTCGGGCATGAGCGGTGGATCGGCGCTGCGTGCCGTTTGCGGCGCAGTCGTGTCCGTCTCCGTCCTCGTGCCGGTGCCGGCACCGACGTCCGGCACGGGCGCGCGTGCCGGGGCGGCGTCACGCAGCGCCGCGATGACCCGGGCGGCGGCGTCGGCACTCGCGCCGGCCAGCTCGAACAAGTCGGCAAGGGCCTGCGCCTCGGCGGCGGCGTTGGCGCCGGGCTCCACCAGGTTGCGCAAGTTGAATCGCGACTGCGCATCGATGATCACGCCCGACAGGAAGGCGTCGGGCGCGTCGTCGGTGTTGTCGCGGTCGGCGGCGAGGAAGGTGGACAGCTTGGCCTCGGCCAGCGGCAGCGCCCACGGCTCGCCGAGGTGATCGACGCCGCCGGAGCGGGCGTCCTCGCGCAGGATCAGCCGCGCCCAGTCGATGGCACCGTCGAGGATCCACTGCGACTGCACGCGCGCTCGCTCGGCCGCCTCGACCTGCACCGCGCGCCACTGTTGCCACACCATCGAGCCGGCCAGTGTGGCGACGAGAGTCACGATGACCATCGCCGTGAGCAATGCCGCGCCGCGCTGTGCCCGGTGCTGCATGGCGCTAGGGTCCGACGCGCAGGTCGCGCGTCAGCGCCCCGCTGTAGCCGCTGCCTTCGGCGAAGCTCAGGATCATGCGCACCCCTTCAGGAAGGATTTGCTGCGCCTGGCGCGGCGGCAACCCCGGCACGCCCGCGCGGGGCGCCACGTTGCCGGTGGATTGGGCATTGCTCCAGGAGTTGCCGCGCCAGAAGTAAAGCTGCCAGCCGCTGATGCCGCCGAGCGCGCGCAACTGCCCCGGCTCGTTGCCGAGCAGTTGCTGCGAGCGCAGCCAGTATTCCTGCAGCGCCGCATTGCGCGTGGCCGGCGGGCTCGCCCAGCGCGTCCAGGCATCGCCGCGCAGCGACCACACCACCAGTTGCAGTCCGGCGGGATGGCGCCGCGTCAGCCGCAGGTTGGCGCCGTCGAACTGCAGGGCCGGCACCACCTCGCTGTCCTGGAGCTGACTCAGATCGGCCTCCCATTGCGCGATCACCGACTGCAGGCGCAGCGTCTGTTCGAGCCGCTCCTGGCTGATGTCGCGCGAGCGCACGATGCCGTCCACGCCTTGCCAGGCCATGGCTGCCACCATGCCCATGATCAACAGGGCGACGAGCAGCTCGACCAGCGTGAAGCCGCGCGAGCGTGGAGCGCAGCGCATGCCTCAGTACCTCGACAGGATGGTCGAAAGGGTCAGCACCGGACGACCCTCGAACGTCTCGATCACAGCGTCGACGCGGCGGAAGTTCGGGTTGGGCGTCGGCCGCACCACCAGCCGGCCGTTGTAGACGGTGCCGATCTGCTCGCAGCCGAAATCGCTATCGCCCACGCCGGGGAACTGCTTGGCCAGCGTGAGGGAGGTGAGCTGGTTGTCGGCGCACCACTGTGCGGCGGTCACGTCGGCCAAGCGCTGGGCGTTGTCGGTCAGCGCGCCGGCCGCCCGGATGCCCGCGCCCAGGGTGACGGCGACGACGGCCAGCGCGACCAGCACCTCGATCAGCGTCAGCCCGCGTGAGCGCCGGCGGCAGCGCAGAGCGGGGGGCCGGCGGGAAGACGATTCAGCGCGCGGCACGGCTCTCGGCCTCGGCAGGCGTCACCACGAAGGGCCCGAGTCCGTCGGTGGCCAGCATCAGCATCTGCGAATCGACGCGCAGGACGATGCGCTGTGCACCGATCACCGGTTCGGGGCCGAGCAGGGCGCCGACGGCCGGGCCGAACTCGGTCAGCACTTCGGCGCCGACCTCGTCGCCGAGCCACTGCGTGGGCATCTCCAGCGAGGCCGGCAGGCCGACGAAGCGAAAGCCGCCGTCTTCTCCGCCTGGCACCCAGCGCACCACCACGCCGG
>NZ_JACDCU010000458.1 GCF_013817365.1 Methylibium sp.
AGACCACGCTGGGCGACGAGTTGGCGCTGCTTTACCCACCGGCGGCGATCGCTCGCTCCGCGTTCGCGGCGCTGACGGCGTGGGTTTGGGACGGCAGCAGCTTCGCCGCACCGGTCTGAGGCGAAGCGCACGCAAGCCGGGGCCCGGCAAGCCACGACCTCAGAGCGACGTCCCGTTGCCGTCATCCAGCATTCGAATTGGGTCACGACCATGACGGACGCCTGCGTCGAATTCCTGGACATGCTGATCAGGAACTCGGCTCGCAAGTCACCGTGAATCGCGAACTCGTGGTTCGCCTTGCCGCTCGATCACTTCGACGATCGCGCCGGCCATGCGCTGTGCCGCGCCGCGGTGCGCTGCGGCGAACGTCAGCGCGCGCTGTGCCATGCCGGCTTGCACGACTGAATCGTCGGCAAGAGCCGCAGCGCGCGCGACGCCTTCGGCCAAGCTAGCCACCCGCTCACTGGCACCCGCCGCGAGCGACAGCTCGGCCGCCTCGGCGAAGTTGAACGTGTGTGGGCCCATCACCACCGGGCAGCCGCAGGCCGCTGCCTCGATCAGGTTCTGCCCGCCCAGCTTCTCGAAGCTGCCGCCGAGCAGCGCCACGCTGGCGCAGGCGTAGTAGGCAGGCAACTCGCCCATCGAATCACCGAGCCAGACCGCAGCGGCCTGCGCCTGGGCGTCGGGCGCGCCACCGGGCCACGTGCTGCGGCGCGAGAGCGGCAAGCCGCTGCGTTCGACGAGCGCCGCCACTTCGTCGAAGCGCTGCGGATGGCGCGGCACCAGCAGCAAGCGAGGCCGAGGCTGCGGCAACGCGGCCCAGGCGTCGAGCAGCGGCGCCTCCTCGCCTTCGCGCGTGCTGGCGGCCAGCACCAGCGGCAGCCGGCTGGCGCGAGCCCAAGTCGCGCCGCGCACGAGCAGCAGCGCATCGGGCGCGGCATCGAACTTCACGTTGCCCATCGCCTCGACCTGCCGTGCGCCGGCGGCGATCAGCCGGTCGGCGTCGGCCTCGGTTTGTGCCAGCACGCGCGAAAGTGCGGCGAAGGCCGGGCGCAACAGCATGTCCCAGCGCCTGCCTCGTGCGAGGCTGCGTTCGCTCAGTCGCGCATTGGCCAGCAGCACCGGCACGGCGGCGGCCTGGGCGCCGTGCAGCAAGTTGGGCCAGACCTCGGTTTCCATCAGCACGCCCACGGCCGGCTGCCAGTGCCGGTAGAAGCGCTTGACGGCACCCGGGGTGTCGTAGGGCAGCCAGGTCTGCCGGTCGCCAGAGCGAAGCAACTCGCGACCCGCCTCGCGGCCGGTGGCCGTGCCGTGGGTGAGCAGCACACGCACGCCGGGCCGGGCCTGGCGCAGGGCTTCGATCAGCGCCGCGGTGGCCCGCGTCTCGCCGAGCGAGACGGCGTGGATCCATACCGAACCCGGCTTGCCTTCGTTGTCCCGATAGCGGCCGAAGCGCTCGGCCACCGCCTCGCGGTAGAGCGGTTCGGCGCGCCCACGCCACCACAGGCGCAGCCGGTACAGGGGGGACAGGGCAACGAGCAGCGCGCTGTAGAGGGCGCGGGCGTGCGCCGCGTTCATGCGCAGGGCGCCCGCCAGACGACGTGTGCGCTCAGTGCGCCGCCGCCATGACTTGCGCGTCGGGCTTGACCGCCTTCACCTCGGCCATGAATTGCGCCTGGATGCGTTCCAGCGCCTTCTTGGTCTTGCCCTCGAAGCGCAGCACCAGCACGGGGGTGGTGTTCGACGCGCGCACCAGTCCGAAACCGTCCGCGTACTCCGCGCGCAGGCCGTCGATGGTGATGACCTCGCGCGCACCGGGAAACTTGGCCACCTCGCGCAGCTTGGCGACCACCTCGTGGTGCTCGCCTTCGGCGCAGGGCATGTTGAGTTCGGGTGTGCTGAAGCTGGTCGGCAAGGCGTTGAGCAGCGCGCTCGGGTCCTTGTGGCGCGACACGATCTCGAGCAGACGCGCCGCGGTGTAGGTGGCATCGTCGAAGCCGTACCAGCGCTCGCCGAAGAAGATGTGCCCGCTCATCTCCCCGGCCAGCGGCGCGCCGCTTTCCTTGAGCTTGGCCTTGATCAGAGAGTGGCCCGTCATCCACATCGTCGGCACGCCGCCGGCCGCCTTGATCGCCTCGCCCAGGCGCTGGCTGCACTTCACGTCGAAGATCACCGGCGCGCCGGGGTGGCGCTGCAGGATGTCTTGCGCATAGAGCATGAGCTGGCGGTCGGGAAAAATGTTCTGGCCGTCGGCAGTGACGACGCCCAGCCGGTCGCCATCGCCATCGAAGGCCAGGCCCAGTTCCGCGCCGGTCTGCTTGACGGTCTGGATCAGATCGACCAGGTTCTCCGGCTTGCTGGGGTCGGGATGGTGGTTGGGGAAGTCGCCATCGACCTCCGAATACAGCTCGACCACCTCGCAGCCCAGCGCGCGCAGGATGCCCGGCGCCGACGCACCGGGAATGCCGTTGCCGCAATCGACCACCACCTTCATCGGCCGCGCCAGCTTGCAGTCGGAAACGATGCGGTGCAGGTACTCCGCGCCGATGTCCATCTTCGCGCTGCGGCCCTTGCCCCTGGCGTAATCCTCGGCCTCAATGCGGCGCTTCAGGCCCTGAATGTCCTCGCCGTAGATGGCGCGGCCGGCCAGCACCATCTTGAAGCCGTTGTAGTCCTTGGGGTTGTGACTGCCCGTCACCTGGATGCCGCTGCGGCAGCCGTGCTCGCCACGCGTGGCCGCCACGTAATAGAGCATGGGCGTGGTGACTGCGCCGAGATCGACCACGTCGATGCCGGTCGATCGCAGCCCGCGCAGCAGCGCTGCCACCAGGCCGGGGCCCGACACGCGCCCGTCGCGGCCCACCGCCACGGCGCGCTCGCCGAGCTTGCGCGCCTCGCTGCCGAAAGCGCGGCCGAGGTGCTCGGCGAAGGTCTCGTCGATCGTCTTTCCGACGATGCCGCGGATGTCGTAGGCCTTGAAGATCGAATCGGCAACCTGCATGCGCGCTTCCCCTTGCTTTGGAGCGGTGGATTGTAGGGAGGGCCTTCGCCGCACCGGGAC
>NZ_JACDCU010000103.1 GCF_013817365.1 Methylibium sp.
CGCTTGCCGCTGCGCGGTAAACGCGGCCGAACTCGTCGCCTGCAAGCGCGGTGCGCAGCACGAAACTGCCCACCGCGCTGCCGGCGGGCAGGCTGGCAACGCCGGAGGGCGGCTGGGTGGATGCGGGGCCGGGCTCGTTCATGGGGGGTCGGGCGGGTGGGGCGGAAACGGGAATCATGAAAGGTCCGATTACAGAAGCCAAGGATAGACCTATGGACTGCCCCGGCGTTCCAAGGCGTATCGCTGCGCCCGGCGTCGAACGCCTCGAAAACCTGCGTTTCAACCGCCGGTGACGGGCGGAAAGAAGGCCACCTCGGCCCCGTCGTTCAGCGGCGCGGTTTCTTCTGCCATGACTTGGTCGAGTGCCGTGCGCAAAGCCTTGCCACGGCTCAGGACCTTCGAGTGGGAACCCCCTCGAGAAATGAGCTGCTCGCGCAGATCGCCCAGGGTGCTGCCGGGGGGCATTTCGACCGTCTCGCTCGGGCCCAGCGCCTCACGAATCGAGGCGAAATAGCGTACCTGGAGCCTCATGCCAGCCACTCCGAAAAAGGCACGAAACGGACTGCGTCGCCGCGCGCGATGGTGCGGCCCGGCGGGTTGTCGATCAGCCCTTCGGCCCAGACCACCGAGGTCAGCACGCCGGAGCTCTGGTTCGCGAACACCTCTAGGCCGCCGTCGACATTGCGGCGTGCGCGCAGGAACTCGCGGCGCACGTCGGGCTTGGGCCAATCGAAATCGGCGCGCAGCAGCAGGCCCTTGGGCTCAGTGTGCGGCACGCCCTGCAGCGCCAGCAGCACCGGCCGCACGGCGAGCAGGAAGGTCACGAAGCTCGAGACCGGGTTGCCGGGCAGACCGATGAAGAGCGCAGAGCCGGCGCCAGCCTCGGCCGCACCCCGGCGGACCGCCCCGAAAGCCAGCGGCTTGCCCGGCTTGATGGCCACCTGCCACAGCTCGAGCCGTCCCTCGGCCTGCACGGCGGGCTTGAGATGGTCTTCCTCGCCGACCGAGACACCGCCCGAGGTGAGGATGAGGTCATGACCCTGCGCGGCCTGGCGGAGCGCGGCGCGCGTGGCATCGAGCCGGTCGGGCACGATGCCCAGGTCGGTGACCTCGCAGTCCAGCGCGGTGAGCAGCGCGCGCAGGGTGTAGCGGTTGGAGTTGTAGATGGCGCCGGGCTTGAGCGGCTCGCCGGGCATGGCGAGCTCGTCGCCAGTAGAAAAAAGCGCGACCCGGGGGCGGCGCACGACGGCAAGGCGCGCCATACCGACCGAGGCCGCCAAGCCCAGCGCCTGCGGCGTGAGGCGAGTGCCGCGCGCCAGCAGCACGTCGCCAATGCGCACGTCTTCGCCCAGGCGGCGTATCCACTGCCCGGGTGCCGGCTGCACGTTGACGCACACGCTGCCGTCCACGGCCTCGCACTGCTCCTGCATCACGATCGCATCGGCGCCCTGCGGCACCGGCGCGCCGGTGAAGATGCGCGCGGCGCTGCCCTGCGCAAGAACGGTGCCCACCTGTCCCGCCGCGACGCGCTGGCTGACCGGCAGCACGGTGCCGGGCCCGGCCACGTCGGCCGCGCGCAGCGCATAGCCGTCCATCGAACTGTTGTCGTGCGGCGGCACATCCAACGCCGACAACAGGTCGGCCGCGAGCACGCGACCGAGCGCGTCCGCGCTGTCGACCGGCTCGGTCTCAGTCAGTGCCGTCGTCGCGGCGAGGAGCCGCTCCAGCGCCTGTGGCAGGCTGAGCATCGGCGAGCGCGGCGGGTTCGGGGTCGAGGTCATAGGGCGGTGTGTACTCGTGACGCAAGGCGTGGCGGAGCAGAAAGTCGCAGATCGCGTCGGCGTCGTTGAGGTCGAGCACCGGCAACTGCGTGGGCTCGGGCAACAGCGCCGCGCTGTCGGTGGCGATGGCGACAACGAAAGGATCGTTCGGATACTGCACACGCTGCCCGGTCGTGGCACGCCAGATCTCGATCTTCAACAGGTCGGCGTGCTTGAAGCCTTCGACCAGCACCCAGTCGCATTCGTACAGCTCCGCGATGAGCTGGTGCGCGGTGGGCGTGCCCTGCACCTCGTATTCGCGGATCTTGGCCAGGCGCTTGCTGGAGGCAATCACCACTTCGAAGGCACCCGCCTCGCGGTGACGATGCGAATCCTTGCCCGGCTGATCGATGTCGAAGTCGTGGTGGGCATGCTTGACCACCGACACCCGCTGCCCCGCCAGACGCAGGCGCCCGACGAGCTGCTCGACCAACGTGGTCTTGCCGGAGCCCGAATAGCCGCAGAAGCCGACGACTTTCATCAGGGCGCGGCGCAGAAAACGAAGTGAGCGACGGAGTTCATGTCAGCCGCAATTTTCGGCGATGCAGGCCTTGACCGCCTCGCTGCTCGCCGGCATGACCTTGAAGCGCTTGGGGAGGCGCTCCAGCCCTTCGTAGCCCGCCGGCCGTTCAGGCTCATGGCCCAGCGCTTCGATGATGGTGGCAGCGAACTTGATCGGCAGCGCCGTCTCGAGCACCAGTGTCGTGGTGCCCGGCTGGTGAAGTTGGCGCCCGACCTTCAGGCCGTCGGCCGTGTGGGGATCGATGGTGATGCCGAAGCGCGCGTGTGTGTCGCGAATGGTGGCGACGCGATCGGCGTGTGTGCTCTTGCCGGAGACGAAACCGAACTCGCGCACACGCGCGAACTCCTCGGCGCTGAGCGTGAAGCCGCCGCTGTTCGAGATTTCCTCGCCGAACAGCTGCCGGGTGCGCTCGGCAGCCTGCGGGTCATGGCCTAGCAGATCGAACACGAAGCGCTCGAAGTTGCTGGCCTTGGAAATGTCCATCGAAGGACTCGAAGTCTCGTGCGTATCGCAGGCCGCGCGCACACGATAGCTGCCGGTGCGGAAGAACTCGTCGAGCACGTCGTTCTCGTTGGTGGCCACGATCAGCCGCTCGATCGGCAGGCCCATCATGCGCGCAACGTGGCCGGCGCAGACGTTGCCGAAGTTGCCCGAAGGCACGGCGAAGTTCACGCGCTCTTCGTTCGTCTTCGTCGCCTGGAAGTAACCGGCGAAGTAATAAACCACCTGCGCGAGCAGCCGCGCCCAGTTGATCGAGTTGACCGTCCCGATGCGGTGGCGGCGCTTGAACGCGAGGTCGTTGCTGACCGCCTTGACGATGTCCTGGCAATCGTCGAACACGCCTTCGATAACGAGGTTGTGGATGTTCTCGTCCTGCAGGCTGAACATCTGCGCCTGCTGGAACGGGCTCATGCGGCCCTGCGGGCTGAGCATGAAAACGCGCACGCCCTGCTTGCCGCGCATGGCGTGCTCGGCTGCGCTGCCGGTGTCGCCCGAGGTAGCGCCCAGGATGTTGAGCGTCTCGCCGCGGCGCGCCAGTTCGTACTCGAACAGGTTGCCGAGCAGCTGCATCGCCATGTCCTTGAAGGCGAGCGTGGGGCCGTTCGACAGCGCCTGCAGCGCCAGGCCCGGCTCGAGCGCTTTCAGCGGCGTGATCTCGGGCGTGCCGAACACCTCGGCGGTGTAGGTCTTGCGCACGAGCGCGCGCAGGTCATCGGCCGGGATGTCGGTGATGAACAGCGACAGGATGTCGAAGGCGAGGTCGGCATACGAAGCCCCTGCAAGACCGCGCCAGCGCGCAAGCGTGGCCGCATCGACCTGCGGATAGCGTTCGGGCAAGTAGAGCCCGCCGTCGGGTGCCAGACCTTCGAGCAGGATGTCGGAAAAGCCGCGCGGCATGGTGTCGCCGCGAGTGCTGAGGTAGTTCACGTTGTGCTGCTCCGTGGGGTGCTTGTCTGCCCAGGCGGCCGGCGCCGCCGACACCGACGCAGCCCTGCGCTGCGGCCCGCGCTCAGGACAGCTCTTCCTTGCGGATGCGCACGATCGGCGCCAGCACGCTCGGCAGCGCCTGCATCTTGGCAAGGGCGTCGTTCATGTGGCCTTCGAGCGTGTCGTGGGTCAGGATGATCAGGTCGGTCTGGTGCTCGCCGGCAGCCCCTGCCTCACGGTTGGGCCGCTGCAACACCGCATCGATCGAGATCGCGTGCTCGGCGAGGATGCGCGTGATGTTGGCCAGCACACCCGCCTCGTCGGCCACCTGCAGGCGCAGGTAGAAGGCGGTGATGACCTGTTCGATCGGCAGGATCGGCGTGGCGGCCAGCGAGCCGGGCTGGAACGCCAGGTGCGGCACGCGGTGGTCGGGATCGGCCGTGATGAGCCGCGTGACGTCGACCAGGTCGGCCACCACGGCCGAGGCGGTCGGCTCCGCGCCTGCGCCCTTGCCGTAGTAGAGCGTCGTGCCGACGGCATCGCCCTGCACCACCACCGCGTTCATCGCGCCTTCGACGTTGGCGATCAGGCGGGTGGCCGGCACCAGGGTGGGATGCACGCGCAACTCGATGCCCTGCGCATCCTCGCGGCGCTTGGTGATGCCGAGCAGCTTGATCCGGTAGCCGAGCTGCTCGGCATAGCGGATGTCCGCGGCTTGAAGCTGGGTGACGCCCTCGACGTAGGCGCGCTCGAACTGCACCGGCGTGCCGAAGGCAATGGCGCTCATGATGGACGCCTTGTGCGCGGCGTCGATGCCCTCGATGTCGAAGGTGGGGTCGGCCTCGGCATAGCCGAGCGCCTGCGCCTGCTTCAGCACCCCGTCGAAATCCAGGCCCTTGGAGCGCATCTCCGAAAGGATGAAGTTCGTCGTGCCGTTGATGATGCCGGCGATCCAGTCGATGCGGTTGGCGCTGAGCCCCTCGCGCAGCGCCTTGATGATGGGGATGCCGCCGGCCACCGCGGCCTCGAAGGCGACCATCACACCCTTGGCCTGCGCGGCCGCAAAAATTTCGGTGCCGTGCACCGCGAGCAGTGCCTTGTTGGCGGTGACCACGTGCTTGCCTGCGGCAATGGCTTCCATGACCAGCGTACGGGCGATGCCGTAGCCGCCGATGAGCTCGATCACGATGTCGATCTGCGGGTTGGCGATGACCGCACGCGCATCGGCGACGACCTCCACGCCGTCGCCGACGATGGCGCGGGCTCGCTTGGTGTCGAGGTCGGCCACCATCGTGATCTCGATGCCGCGGCCGGCCCGGCGGCGAATCTCTTCCTGGTTGCGGCGCAGGACCTCGAAGCTGCCGCCGCCGACGGTGCCGATGCCCAGCAGGCCGACTTGAATGGGTTTCATGGAACGGCTCTCAGAGGAACATGAGGCGCTGCTGCCGGCGCCGCCACGGCGTGACGCTTGCGGTAGTGCTCGAGGAAGCGGGCGATGCGGCCGATCGCTTCGGTGAGGTCGTCCGAGTTCGGCAGGAATACGACGCGGAAGTGATCCGGCGTGCGCCAGTTGAAACCCGTGCCCTGCACGATGAGCACCTTCTCTTCGGCCAACAGTTCATAGGCGAACTGCTGGTCGTCGTCGATCGGGTACATCTTCGCGTCGAGCTTGGGGAACATGTAGAGCGCCGCCTTGGGCTTGACAACGCTCACGCCCGGGATCGCGCTCAGCAGCTCGTAAGCCAAATCGCGCTGCCTCGCCAGCCGCCCGCCCGACCCCACGAGGTCCTGAATGCTCTGGTAGCCGCCGAGCGCGGTCTGGATCGCCAGCTGCCCGGGCGTGTTGGCACACAGGCGCATCGAGGCCAGCATGTTCAGGCCCTCGATGTAGTCGGCGGCCGGCTTCTTGTCGCCCGACACCACCATCCAGCCGGCCCGGTAGCCGCAGGAGCGGTAGTTTTTAGACAAGCCGTTGAAGGTGACGAACAGCACGTCTTCGGCCAGCGAGGCGATGCTGGTATGCACGGCGCCGTCGTACAGCGTCTTGTCGTAGATCTCGTCGGCAAACACGATCAGGCCATGCTGGCGCGCCAACTCGACGATCTCGCACAGCAGACTGTCCGGATAGAGCGCGCCCGTCGGGTTGTTGGGGTTGATGACGACGATGCCGCGCATGGCGGGCGTGATCTTTGCGCGGATGTCGTTGATGTCGGGCAGCCAGTCAGCCTGCTCGTCGCACTGGTAATGCACCGGCCTGCCGCCGGACAGCGACACCGCGGCGGTCCACAACGGATAGTCGGGCGCAGGCACCAGCACCTCGTCGCCGTTGTCGAGCAGCGCGTTGAGGCTCATGACGATGAGCTCGGAGGCGCCGTTGCCGAGGTAGATGTCATCGACGGTGACGCCGGTGACGTTCTTTTGCTGGGTGTAGTGCATCACCGCCTTGCGCGGCGCGAACAGGCCCTTGCTGTCGGTGTAGCCCGCAGCGGCTGCGAGGTTTCGGATCATGTCCTGCACGATCTCGTCGGGCGGCTCGAAGCCGAACACCGCCAGGTTGCCGATGTTGAGCTTGATGATCTTGTGGCCTTCTTCCTCCATCGCTCGCGCCTTGTCGAGCACCGGCCCGCGGATGTCGTAGCAGACATTGGCGAGCTTGCTGGATTTGGCAATGGGTCTGGACACGCAGGGCCTCGTTGTTGGGGTCTTGCGAGCGCTACAAGGTGATCGCCGAGAGCGAACTGCGCCGCAAATAAAATTAGACCACAGCGCCCTCGGCTTCACGCGCTCCCTCGAAGCCCGTCGACACCCCTCCTCCAGTTCCAGCACGCCCATGAAATTGCAGCCTGATCCCATCGCCAACGCCAACATCATCACGGGCTATACCGGAAGCACCGTGCAGGTTGGCGCGCAGCCGTGGAGCGAGAGCCTGCTGTTGCCCTGGCAAGGCGTCGTGCGGCCCTGGGGCGCTGCCCGATTCGCCGAACTCGGCCCAGCGCATTTCGAAACGATCGCTGCACTCGAGCCCGAACTGGTGCTGTTCGGCAGCGGCAGCCGACTGCATTTCGCGAAACCCGAATGGCTCGGGCTGCTGATGAACAAGCGCATCGGCCTTGAAACCATGGACACCGCCGCCGCCTGCCGCACCTTCAATCTGCTCGCGGCAGAGGGGCGCCGCGTGGTTGCCGCACTGCTCATCGAGGCCGCGCGCTGAGTCTTTTCGGGCCGGACTCGTCAGGCCTTCGGTACACATCGCTTGCACATTGCCCGCACAGTGCTTCAGCCATGCCAGAGCAGCGTGCCGAGCATTTATAATCACTGGCTTCCCCGTGTTCGGGGCATCCAACTTGTCTAGCAGCCTACATGACGCCCGCCCTCAATAAAGCCCTCCCGGAATTTGAAGCGCTGGCCACCGGCGGTGTGAAGTTCACACCCCAGGCCTACTTGGGTCAGACAGTCGTCATGTACTTCTACCCAAAGGACAACACCCCCGGCTGCACCACCGAGGCAATGCAGTTCCGCGACCGCCACACGGATTTCATCAACGCCGGCGCCGTGGTCTTCGGTGTGTCGCGCGACAACATGGTCTCGCACGAAAAGTTCAAGCTGAACCTCGAGCTTCCCTTCGAGCTGATCGCCGACACCGAAGAAAAGCTCTGCCACATGTTCGGCGTGGTCAAGAACAAGATCATGTACGGCAAGAAGGTCAAGGGCATCGAGCGCAGCACTTTCCTGGTCAATCCGCAAGGCGTGCTGATCGAAGAATGGCGCGGCATCAAGGTCACCGGCCATGTCGACGAAGTGCTTCAGTCGGTGAAGGCGCTGCAAAAGGCCGCCTGAACTTGGCCTGTGCGGCAGCACACCGTGCTGCTGAGCCTCTTGCATAATCGATCCATGCTCGTGAGCCCCTCACCGCATCCGCGCAAGCCGCACAGGTTCTTCCTGTGCGGCTTTTTCATTTCCTAAGGCCCCTCGCTCCCATGCCCCTGCCCAAGCCCCCCGCGAAGAAAGCCTCTCTCCTCAGCGCCAGCGACTTCGACACCCAGGCCGCTCCCAAGCCCGTCAAGCGTTCCACCGGCGCCAGCAAGCAGGAAAGCACGGCGCCCGCGCTGCTCGACCTGTTCGATCCGAACCCGAAGGCGCCTGCGGCTCGCGCACCCGCGCCGGTCGCCCCGCCGTACGCAAGCCCGCTGCCGGTCAAGAGCGCCAGCCGCGCGCCCGTCCCCGAGCCGCGTGCGCGCAAACCGCGCAGCAACGGGCCGGCGAAGCTGTTCGTGCTCGACACCAATGTGCTGATGCACGACCCGATGTCGCTGTTCCGGTTCGAGGAGCACGACATCTACCTGCCGATGATCACGCTCGAGGAGCTCGACGGCCACAAGAAGGGCATGAGCGAGGTTTCCCGCAACGTGCGACAGGTCAGCCGGGAACTCGACGCACTGGCCGGCGGCCCCGACGCGGCCAAGCTCGATGCCGCGGCGGGCATTGCACTGGCCAAGACGGGCCACAAGGAGGCCGGCGGCAAGCTCTATTTCCAGACACTGCTGCTCGACGTCAAGCTGCCCGAGGGCCTGCCGCAGGGCAAGGCCGACAACCAGATCCTCGGCGTCGTCAAGGGCCTGCGTGAGCAGCAAGCCGGGCGCGAGGTGGTGCTGGTGTCCAAGGACATCAACATGCGCGTCAAGGCGCGCGCACTCGGCCTGCCCGCCGAGGATTACTTCAACGACAAGACGCTGGAAGACGGTGACCTGCTCTACACCGGCGTACTGCCGCTGCCGGCCGATTTCTGGGATCGTCATGGCAAGACCATGGAGAGTTGGCAGCAGGGCGGCGCCACGTTCTACCGCATCGCCGGGCCCCTGGTGCCCTCGCTCATGGTCAACCAGTTCGTCTACCTCGAGACGCCGGGCGCTGCATCGCTGTACGCGAAGGTGACCGAGATCACCGGCAAGACCGCCGTGCTCAGGACGCTCAAGGACTACTCCCACGGCAAGAACGCGATCTGGGGCGTGACCGCGCGCAACCGCGAACAGAACTTCGCTCTCAACCTGCTGATGGATCCGGACTGCGACTTCATCACCCTGACCGGCACGGCCGGCACCGGCAAGACACTGATGACCCTGGCCGCGGGCCTGTCGCAGGTGATGGACGAACGCCGCTACAGCGAGATCATCGTCACACGCGTCACTGTGCCGGTCGGCGAGGACATCGGGTTCCTGCCCGGCACCGAGGAAGAGAAGATGGGCCCCTGGATGGGCGCTCTCGACGACAACCTCGAGGTGCTCGCCAAGAACGACAGCGGCGCCGGTGAATGGGGCCGTGCGGCCACCAACGACCTGGTGCGCTCGAAGATCAAGATCAAGAGCCTGAACTTCATGCGCGGGCGCACCTTCCTCAACAAGTACGTGATCATCGACGAGGCGCAGAACCTCACGCCCAAGCAGATGAAGACGCTGATCACGCGTGCCGGGCCCGGCACCAAGATCGTCTGCCTGGGCAACCTGGCGCAGATCGACACGCCCTACCTCACCGAAGGCAGTTCGGGCCTGACGTACGCCGTGGACCGCTTCAAGGGCTGGCCCCACAGCGGGCACGTGATGCTGGCGCGGGGCGAGCGTTCGCGGCTGGCCGACTACGCCTCCGAAGTGCTCTGAAGGCCAAGTCGGTGGATCGAGAACGAAGGGGCCGTGAGGCCCCTTCTTCTTTGCAGGATGCGCCGGCCGTCAGCGCCTGAACCCACCCGGCTCCAACACGTAGAACTGCGGCCCGAGCGCGGCCAGCGGCTCGCGCAGCTTGTCGATCTCGGCGGCCGGGCCGTGCACTTCGAGCCGCGTGATCTCGGCGATCTTCAGGGCCTCCTGCAGGATCGGACCGACGTTGTCGAGGTGCGCCAGGAGGCCGGCCGCGTCGTCGTAGCCTTCGCGGCAACGCGCCATGTCGCCGTCGAAGCTGAAGCCGTAGTACATGCACTTCGGCTCGCTGCTGGTTCGCTCGGTGAAGCGGGCGACGATCGCCTTGAACTCGGGCAGCTTGCCGGGGGCGACCTTGAAATAGGGCACGAGGCCGCAGCAGGTGTCGGGCGAACTCATGGAGATCTCCTTCGGTAGAAAAACGAAATAGTCAGGCGTGCAGCGCTTCGGAAGGCTCCCGTCGCGTCAACAAGTTCGAGCCTGCGCTTGCTCTGCGGCCCTCGCCAGACGGGATGAACCCGTAAACCGGGTGAGGCTGCTCCACACTGAAATACTGTTGTTATGTAAGGGGTATCCTTTTAGCTCCAGTGAAGCCGAAAGACTGGATGCCCATCCAGTCATCCTATCCCTGCTGCGCTGGCTTGTGCAGGTCGTACGACGTTGTCATAGGTGACTGGTTCGGTGCTCACGG
>NZ_JACDCU010000459.1 GCF_013817365.1 Methylibium sp.
CGCGGCTCATTGCCCCGCCGCCGACAGCGCCCGGCGCGGCGAGGAACTGGGCCGCCTACCGCGCGCGCTTCGTCGAGCCGGTGCGCATCCGCGCCGGAGTCGAGTTCTGGCGCGACAACGAGCCCGCCTTGCGCGAAGCCGAGGCGCGCTGGGGCGTACCAGCGGAAATCGTCGTCGGCATCGTCGGCGTGGAAACCCTGTATGGCCGCCACATGGGCAACTACCGCGTGCTCGACGCGCTAACGACGCTGAGCTTTGATTTTCCGAAAGTGGCCCGGCGCGACCGGAGCGGCTACTTCCGCAGCGAACTCGAGCACTACCTGCTGCTGTGCCGCAGCCGGAACATCGATCCACTGTCGGTGCTCGGCAGTTATGCGGGCGCGAGCGGCATGCCGCAGTTCATGCCGAGTTCGATCCTCTACTACGCAGTCGACTTCGATGGTGACGGCCGCACCGATCTTCACGGCAGCCCGACCGACGTCATCGGCTCGGTGGCCCACTACCTGGCAGAGTTCGGCTGGCAGCGCGGCATGAGCACGCACTACGGTGTGAACGTGCCGGTCGACGAGAGCCGCCGCAGGGTCCTGCTGGCGCCCGACATCCTGCCGAGCTTCAGCGCGGCGGAATTCGCCGAGCGCGGCGCCGCACTCGACGCCACTGGCCGCGCGCACGAAGGCCCGTTGGCACTGGTCGAAGTGCACAACGGCGACGACGCGCCGAGCTACGTGGCCGGTACGCAGAACTTCTACGCGATCACGCGCTACAACCAGTCGAGCTACTACGCGCTGGCCGTGATCGAGCTGGGGCGGGCCATCGCGACGGTGGTCGAAGCGACTCGCTGAGTACCGCTGCGCATACATTCGTTGCCCCGCCGCACTTCGAAACGCTGTCGCAACGACGCTGCCGAAGCGCCCTCTCCCGCGTGCGGGAGAGGGCGAAACACCTTACGACGGCAGCTGCCGTTTCGTCCTAGACCCGTTCACCCACCCAGCCGACCACCGAGGCCAGTGCAGCGCCGAGCTTGGCCGGCTCGCTGCCCCCGGCCATGGCCAGGTCCGGCTTGCCGCCGCCCCTGCCCCCCACCTGCTGAGCAACGAAGTTGACCAGCTCGCCGGCCTTGATGCTGCCCATCCGATCGGCCGTCACGCCGGCGGCAAGCTGCACCTTGCCGCCGTCCACCGAGGCCAGCACGATGGCGGCACTCTTGAGCTTGTTCTTGAGCTGATCGAGCGTGTCGCGCAGCGACTTGGCATCCGCCCCGTCGAGTTGAGCGGCAAGCACTTGGATGCCGCCCACGTCGACCGCCTGGGCAAGCAACTCGTCGCCTCGCGATGACGCCAGCCGGCCCTTGAGCGCGGCCAGTTCACGTTCGAGCGCACGCACTTCGCTCAGCATCTGAGCCACGCGCCCCGGCACCTCGGCCGGCGCGGCCTTGAGCGTGCCGGCGATGCCGTTGACGGTGGCCTCCAGTGACTGCAGGTAAGCCAGCACGTTGTCGCCGGTGATGGCCTCGATGCGGCGGATGCCGGCCGCCACCCCGCCCTCGCCCACCACCTTGAACAGCCCGATGTCGCCGGTGCGCCGCACGTGCGTGCCGCCGCAGAGTTCGCGGCTCGTACCGATGTCGAGCACGCGCACCTCGTCGCCGTATTTCTCGCCGAACAGCATCATCGCGCCGAGCTTTTGCGCCTCTTCGATGGGCAGCACGCGGGCCTCGGTGGACGCATTGGCCAGCACCTCGGCGTTCACGATCGCCTCGACCCGGCGGATCTGCTCGGGCGTCATTGGCGCGTTGTGCGCGAAGTCGAAGCGGGTGCGCTCGGCGTTGACCAGCGAGCCTTTCTGCTGCACATGGCCACCGAGCACTTCGCGCAGCGCCTTGTGCATCAGGTGCGTGACGCTGTGGTTGCGCACGGTCCTGGCGCGCAACTCGCCATCGACCCGCGCGTGCAGCACGTCGCCGACCTTGATCTCGCCCTCGACGACGCGGCCGTGGTGGCCGAAGACCTCCGCCTGGATCTTTTGCGTGTCTTCGACCAGCATGCGCGAGCTGGCATTGCGCAGCTCGCCGCTGTCGCCGACCTGCCCGCCGCTCTCCGCATAGAAGGGCGTGTGGTCGAGCACGACGACGGCGTCTTCGCCGGCTCTGGCGCCGGGCACCGACAGGCCATCGACATAAACGGCCGTCACAGTGGCCTGCTCGTGCAGCAGCGCTTCGTAGCCGTGGAAGGTGGACGCCGCGCCGCTGTATTCCAGGCCCTGCGCCATCTTGAACTTGCCGGCCGCGCGGGCCTGTTCCCGTTGACGCTTCATGGCGACCTCGAAGGCGGCGGTATCGACTGTCACACCGCGCTCGCGGCAAACGTCGGCGGTCAGGTCGAGAGGAAAGCCGAAGGTGTCGTGAAGTTTGAAGGCGAGCTCGCCGTCGAGGCGCTGACTACCGCCGACCAATGCCGCCTCGAGAATCTCCATGCCGTTGGCAATGGTCTGGAAGAAACGCTCCTCTTCCTGTCGAAGGACTTCAGTCACGCGGGCTTCGTCACGGCGTAGCTCGGGGTAGGCGTCACCCATCTCGCCGACCAGCGCAGCCACCAACGCATGGAAGAACGGCTTGCGCGCACCCAGCTTGTAGCCGTGGCGGATCGCGCGGCGCGTGATGCGGCGCAGCACGTAGCCGCGGCCTTCGTTGCCGGGAATGACGCCGTCGACCACCGTGAAGCTGCAAGCGCGAATGTGATCGGCAATCACCTTCAGCGAAGGCGAGTCGGCGTCGCAATCCTTGCCCCCCGCCGCATCGACCGCCTTCTTGGCCGCGCTCAGCAAAGCGACGAACAGATCGATCTCGTAGTTCGAATGCACATGCTGGAGCACCGCCGTCAGCCGCTCCAGACCCATGCCGGTGTCCACGCTCGGCTTGGGCAGTTTGTGCATCACGCCCGCTTCGTCGCGGTTGAACTGCATGAACACGTTGTTCCAGATTTCGATATAGCGGTCACCGTCTTCGTCGGCCGAACCGGGCGGGCCACCGGCGATCTCGGGACCGTGGTCGT
>NZ_JACDCU010000460.1 GCF_013817365.1 Methylibium sp.
ATGCGGCTCGAAAGTCAGCACGGTGCTGACGAGCCCGCGGTGCGCCGCCTCGTTGTTGAGCAACGCGAGCATGGCCTGGTGGCCGCGGTGCACGCCGTCGAGGTTGCCCACCGTCACGGCGGCGGCGGCGGCGAGCGAGGCGTGGTGCAGACCGCGAAAGACTTGCATCGACCGATTATCGCGAGCGCCCGATGCGGCTTTGCGCCATTTGCTCGGGCTGGCGGCGCATGCCGGAAAAGGCGGGCCGCGAGACGCAAAAAAACCCGCACCCGGCTGCTTCGCACAGGCACGGCACGCGGCCGACCCGCCGCGCTCGATGATCGAGCGCAGCGGCTTCGCGGCAGTGCTGGGCCAGGCGCGGATCGTCGCGACGCTCGAGGAGGCGCTGGCCCTGGCGGGGCGCCACCAGCGGCGGGCCGGCCGTGGTCCGGCTGCCGATGGCGGCTCGGTGAGGGCGCTTGAAACGCGCCGCTCAAGCCCAGAACGCCTTGCTTTTGCGCAGGCTTTTCAGTTCGTTTGCGGCGGCGGCAAGCACGGCGGCCCGGCGGGCGGTCAGCCAGCCCAGTGCGAACCAGGCGCGCGGCTCGCTGACTGCGAGCGACCGGTAGGCGGCCTCCGCGACGCAGACATCGTTGTACTCGCCGAGCCGCTCCTGCGCCCCGCGCAACCGCGCGAGGTAGCGCTTCACCGCGCGGCGGGGGAACAGGCTGGCGCTGAACTCGATTGCGTAGCGCAGTCGCTTGAGGCGCTTGCGCAGGCGATGGCGCTGCTCGTCGCTCAGTTGGTCGAAGCGCTTCGCATCGCGGCGCGCGTGCGCGTGCCAGTGCTGCAGGCGCTGTGCAACGAGCGCGAGCAAGGGAACCGCTTCATCGCGAGCGCCGCCCGGCTCCTCGGCCTCGGCCTGGGCGCTTGCACTGGCGACGCCGGCCTGTGCGGCCGGCGTTGCATCGTCCGCCAACTCGCCGCACAAGTCGATCAGCACCAGGCCGTGCTGAACCCGTTCGCGCTCGCCCCAGGGCGGCGTGTCTTCGGGCGGCGACAAGGCCACAGCCGGCTCGCCCAGGCCGGCCAGCGCGGCATCGACCTCGCGCTGCAGGCCGCCACCCAGCACGTCGCGGTCACGCACTGCGCCGAGGGCACGAAACAGCGCCGCCACGCCATCGCCCCAGGCAACGGCCGGCACGCCCGGCCAGCCCTCGAAGAAACGTTGCGCCGAACGCAGGCGCCGCAGCGCGACACGCAACTGGTGCAGCGGTTCGCTGGCGGTCGTGCCGGCTGCCACTTCACTCCAGTTCGGCAGCGCGTGCGCGAGCGCGTTGCGCCGCACGGCGGTCCAGGCTTGGTCCGGGCTCATGCCCTTGTGCAGCTGTACCGGCTCGGTCTTGACCGCCGGCGTGGCGTCGTGTGGGCCGAGGTTTTGCGCCAGACGTTCGCCGCGCTCGGACTTGCTGCGCGTGTCCAGCCACAGGCCGTGTTCGGCGGCGAAACGGCGCGCCCGTTCGATGACGGCGCGGGGCGAGCCGCTGACCAGTTCGATCTCCAGTTCGCACACCGGCCAGCGCCGCTCTCCACCGCCACGTCCGGCGGCGACGATTTCACCGCGGTCGAAAGCCAGCTCCACGGTGCCGCGGCGCGTGCGCTGGCGGCGATGGCAGCGCTGGATGTCGGTGCGGTATCGGGCCTGCAGCGGCGGAGCACCTTCGTGCTCGCCCTTGCGCGGTGCAAGGGCCGCCGCGAGCGCCTCGCCCGGGGGTGTGCCGTGGTGACGCGCAGGGTCCACTGCGGGCGTGCGCCCAGCCACGACGGTCAAGGGCACGTTGTGCTCGCCGCGCTCCAAGCCGTGTGCGCTGCCGACCTTGAGCGTCTGCACCCAGCGCCTGCCTTCCTTGCGCAGCCGCAAGGCGAGGCCGGCGGCTGCGAGCCGGCCGTCAGCGGTGTCGAAGTAGATGGCCTGCAGCCGGGTGCGTGACGCGCCCGGCTCGGCAACAGCGCGCCCAACGCCCGCCCGCGCTGCTGCGCTGACCTGCAGCTTGAGTTCGATTTCCCTCATCGCCGCCGATCTTGGCATGCGTAGATGACAGCGATGCCGGCCGGCACGCCGCGTGGCAGGGCACGGCGTACGCTCAACCTCATGGACGCTGCCGCCTTCGGGTCATGAGCTATCGCCTGCTTGCCGACGCCGTCCTGCTGCTGCACCTGGCCTTCGTCCTGTGGGCCGCGGCCGGCGGCCTGCTGGTCTGGCGCCGTCCGCGCTGGGGTTGGCTGCACCTGCCGGCGCTGGCCTGGGGCGCCTATGTGCTGCTGGCCGGCAGGCCCTGCCCGCTCACGCCGCTGGAGAACCGCTTGCGCGCACTCGGAGGCGAGGCCGGCTACGGCGGCTCGTTCATCGAGCATTACCTGCTGGTCCTGATCTATCCCGATTGGGCCCAGGCGGCCAGCGGACGTGTCTGGCAGGTCGCCATTGCCGCCAGCGTGCTGGCAATCAATGCGCTGTGCTACGCGGCGGCATGGCGACGAAATCGTGCGGGTCAGCGTGCCAGCCGGCTCGGTTCGTGAGGGCGCAAGTGCGGTGGCTTGGCATCGCCGCCGCCGGCAGGTTCAGCCCACCCGCCCGAGCAGCAGAAACTCCATGAGCGCCTTCTGCCCGTGCATGCGGTTCTCGGCCTCGTCCCACACCACCGACTGCGCGCCGTCGATCACGTCGGCCGCGACCTCCTCGCCGCGGTGCGCCGGCAGGCAGTGCATGAAGAGGGCGTCCTTGCGCGCGGCGGCCATCATCTCGGCGTCGACGCACCAGTCGGCGAAGGCCTGCCGGCGGGCGTCGTTCTCGGCTTCGAAGCCCATGCTGGTCCATACGTCGGTGGTTACCAGGTGAGCGTCCTGGCAGGCCGCCATCGGGTCCTTGAAGACCTTGTAGCAGCCGGTGTTCGTGATGCCGGCCACCGCGGGGTCGATCTCGTAGCCGCCGGGCGTGCTCACGTGCACCGTGAAGCCCAGGATCTCGGCCGCCTGCAGCCAGCTGTTGGCCATGTTGTTGCCGTCTCCCACCC